>JBAULD010000856.1:0-8188 GCA_049578005.1 Polyangiaceae bacterium | reverse complement strand
GGTCTTGATCGTGTTCGAAAGAAAGTTGTAATCGCTGCGAAGGCCCACGATCGTTTGCAGACGCGCGATGTTCTGCACATAGTCGTTCACCCCCTCGGCCACACCCTGCACTTCGTTTACGAGCTGTTCGTCCTTGGTCAGCTTCCCGATGGTCCCCTCACCGCGGTCGATGCGGCCGCTGACGTTGTCGATGTGACCGAGCGCGCTCTCCAGGCTCTTGCTCGAGCGATCGAGGTGTTCGACGACGTCGCGCAACTCGCCCTTCTGACCAGTCGGGCTCTGATTCGTCGCCGCCATCATTTCCCGCACGTCTTGCGTCACCACACGAACGTTCTCGAGAATTTTCGATATTTCGGGGTTCGCGTTCCTCGTAATTTGCTGAACATTGTAGAGCGATTCGCGAATGGTCTCGCGATTTTCGCGAATCGTTCGATTGACGGCATCGGTGGCGTCCGCCAAGTTCTGCAGGATGGCCTTCATATTTTGACCTCCCTGCTCGGTGCCGACCGACTTCGCGAGCTGCCCGGTCACTTGTTTGACGTCGTCCGCGATCTGCTTCACTTCCTCGAGCAGATCGCCGGGCGTCGTCTCCTGGACAATGACCAAGATCTCGTCGCCGTTGCGCAGCTTGGGGTGGTCTGGGGTGCCAGGGGTCAGAACTACCGCCGATTCACCGAGCAGCGACGTACTCTTCTTGCCGAGCGTCGCGTTGTCGTAAAGCGTGACGTCGTTGCGCACTTTCACTTCGAGGCGCGCTTCTCCATTTTCCAGTTTGATTGCCTCGAGGGAAGCCACCGGAATTCCGGCAATCGTCACGCGAGAATGGGTCGCAAGCCCGGTCGCGTCGTGAATGAACGCGTGGACCGTGTACCCTCCGGTGCCGCTTACCTGGGGACTCACGTAGCGATAGATGCCGTACGCGGAAGCTCCTGCCAGAGCCACGAAGAGCCCGACTTTGGCGGCCTGAGTGGGCCGTGTCATGTGACCCGTGCGCAGCCTCCGCTGCGCCGTCGTCTCGTGCAGCCTCCGCTCCGCCCGTCCCGCGTGGCCTCCGTTTCAATCACTTCGGGCCTCCGCTCCGAGCGTTGTACCACTCTTTTGCTCTCGATCGGCGGCGGCCCGCACATTACTGAGCCTCTTCGTAAAACGTCTCGTTCTCCGGAGGCTCCGCCGGAGGTCCCGCCGGAGCCGGAAGAGCAATCGAATCGAGCACAGCGTCGAGTTCGCCACGTAAGCGATCGAAGTCGTCGCGGCGCGATCGCTGGACGACGCGCACGCCATCGAGCCGGAGGGTCATGGGGTCGATGAAGACGTCGCCCCGTCGAATACCGAAATGCAAGTGCGGTCCGGTGACACGGCCGGTCTGTCCGACGAATGCGATGAGCTGTCTTTGCTCCACGTGCTGTCCGACGTGCAGTCCGGGCGCAAACCGCGACAAGTGACAATAGACGCTGGTGATCCCGTGTGGATGCTCGATTTCGACCTTGTTGCCACACGGACCGTCGAAACCGACCCTCGAGACGACCCCCGCAGCCGTTGCGTACACGGGTGCGCCGGCAGGCGCCGCGAGGTCGACGCCGTTGTGTGGCATGACGACATGCAGCACGGGATGCATTCGGTGAGGATTGAATCGTGAAGCGATGCGCGCCAGCGGGACGGGTAGCCGCCAGCCGCCGTGCACGGGCTGTCTACCTTTTGCGTCGTACCAACCGTGGTGCTTCTTCGTTGCTTCGTCGTCGCCGAACCAATAAACGCGCACAGACGACGCGTTCGGCGTCGCAGGGAAATACTCGACTGCGTCCAAAGACACCCAGCGGACGAACGCACCGTCGACGCGCTCTTGCGTGGCAACGATGCGAATGCGCGCTCCGGGGCGGATGTCCGAGAGCTCGGCGTGACCTTCGAGGGCATCGTCGAGCATCGTGAGCACGTCGTCGACAGGGCCTAGCCCTGCCTCGGCGAGCGACGCGCGTAGGTCGGGTCCAACGAGGACGGCCTTGCACACTCTCACGGGCTCGGTCGATAGTCCGAGCTTGCGCCCGATGAGCTTCGGAGCTCCGTCGGATTGAACCTCTTCTCGCCCTTGCCAAACGTCGAGAGGCGAGCTCTGAACCTCGTAAGCAACGACTCGGCCGCTGGCCTTGTCGCGCGCGAGCGCAAACGCGTCCTTCGGCCCAAATCGGTCGACGCTGCGCACTTCACCGATCGAACGAACGACGCGCTCTGCCTCTGCGCGCGACACGCCCGCACCGACGAACGCGGACGACATCGGCCTACGGCCGAGCACGCCATCGACGACCGTCACGCTCGCATCATCGGCCAATTGGGACACTCGCCACAACGTGGGCCGCGCGCTCGCCGCGTCTGCGGGCGCGTCGATATCGGCGTCGCCGGGTGAGTCGGCCCCCGCGTCGTCCAGAAGCGCCCCGCTGCCCGATACCGACCCCGCGATCGACGCCGCCGTCGCATGCGCGGACGACCGCGGCGAAGCACCCGTCGCGAGAAAAACCGCGAACGCCCCGAGGAGGGCCGCCCCGCCTGCGATTGCGAGCGCGACACGCGCCTTCGGGGGAAAGTCCTTCACGCGCCGGGCACTGTCTCTGTCCTGGGAACTCAGCGAAGGCGCACTTGCTCCAGCGCCGGGCTGAAAGCGCGCGACGTCCGCCGCGCTCTCGGCGGCCGCCGGCGCATTCGCTTCGCGGTCGTCCATCACGGATAGGCCCGTGCGATCGGCCGGCGTCTTGCCCTCTGCGTCCACCGTACCCCGCCTTAGTGCCACGGGCGGCCGCGTGCAACCGCGCGTGCACGCTGCACGCATTAATCCCGCTCTCGCTTTTTCCGCGCATTTCGTCGTACCCTCTATTTCGGGCCCGTACGCACGATGGACGAGCACACCAAGCAGCTCTTGCTCCTCGGGCGCGAGCACTATCAAAAGCGCGAGTTCGACAAGGCCGAAGACGCCCTGGTGCAAGTCGTGACCAAAGAGGATCGCCTGGCCGACGTCCACGACATGCTGGGGGTCATCTGCCACGCACGCGGTAACTTCCCGCAGGCCGAGCACCACTTCGAGCGCGCTCTCTCGATCAATCCAAGTTATACCGAGGCGGCGCTCAACCTCGCGGTCACCTACAATGACCGCGGAAAGTACGAAGCGGCTCGGCAGGTCTACGCCCGGATCAAGGGAGCGCCGAGCGGACCCTTGCAGGGGCTCGACCCATTCGCGAGGGGCAAGATCGCCAACATGCATGCGGAGGTGGGACAGGCGTACGGGGACGCTGGACTCGTTCGGGAGGCGATCGCCGAATACGAGAAGGCAGTCGCGCTTTGTCCCCAGTTCGCCGATCTGCGCGCGCGCCTCGGATCGCTCCTGCGCGACGTCAACGACTTGGCCCGCGCGAGAGAACAATACGAGGCGGCCGTGGAGGCGCGCCCTACGTACGTTCCGGCACGCATCCAGCTCGGCGTGACCCTCCTTGCGATGGGGGATACCGACGGAGCTGCCGACCAGTGGCGCAGGGTGCTCGAGGTCGAGCCGGACAACGTGCGCGCGAAAATGTACCTGCGCATCATTGCCGCGGCATCGCCGGAGATCGAGCCGGTAGCCGGGTGAGCGGAAGGTCCTCCGGCCCCACTATCGTTCCGCGCGCTTCGAAGACGGCCTCGAAGGACGCGACGCACGCCCGGGCCGCGTCTTCGACGCTCGGGGCCTCGACGCCCAGGCTCTCGAGCGAAGCGACCCCGTATCGGCCGAGACCACACGGAACAATCAGGCGAAAGCCACTGAGGTCCGTCGACAGGTTGAGCGCAAATCCGTGCATGGTCACCCAACGGGAAATGCGAACGCCGATGGCGCCGATCTTTGCGGGTCGGGAGGCGCCGCCCTCGGCCCGCGGGTCGCCGCGCCATTTCGCCGGGCTCGCCTCGTCGGCCCAAACGCCGACGAGCTTCGAATCGCCTTCGATGAAGCTAGCGTCGACGCCGTACCGCCCCGAAAGCGCGATCATGACCTTCGCGAGGTCTCGCACGTAACGGCGCACGTCGCAGCGATCGGGTCGGAGATCGAAGATCGGGTACGCCACGAGTTGCCCCGGGCCGTGGAATGTCACGTCTCCCCCCCGCGCGGTCTCGTACATTCCAACGCCGAGCTCGTTCAGCCGCGAGCGCGGGACCAAGACGTTTTGGTCATGCGCGCCGCGGCCGAGGGTCACGACAGGATCGTGCTCGAGAAGAAGTAGAGTATCGCTGACTTCGCCTCGAATGCGCGCGTCGAGCAAGTGCTCCTGAAGAGCGTGCGCTTCGCCATAACCGACCCGGCCGAGAAAGTGAGCCACGAAGGCGCGCATCTAGGCCGGGCGCGGAACGTGGTGGCGGACGGTCGTCATGATCGAAAGTAGTTCGGCGCCTCTTCTGTGACGATGACGTCGTGCACGTGACTCTCGCGCAATCCCTGAGAGGTGATTCGTACGAAGCGCGCCTTGGTCCGCAGCTCGTGGATGTTCTTGCAGCCCGCGTATCCCATACCGCTCCGAAGACCCCCGACGAGCTGATAAAGGATCGAGGCCAGCGAGCCACGATGGGGGACCCTGCCCTCGATTCCTTCGGGCACGAGCTTCTCGTCGGCGGCGCCGGACTGGCCGTAGCGGTCCCGACTCCCCTTCTTCATCGCGCCGATGCTCCCCATGCCTCGGTACGCCTTGTAGCTTCGCCCCTGGTAGAGCACGAGATCGCCGGGCGATTCGTCCGTGCCCGCGAACAGCGATCCGATCATCACGCTGCTCGCCCCAGCCGCGATGGCCTTGACGAGGTCGCCCGAGTGTTTGACTCCGCCGTCGGCGATGAGCGCGACCCCGTGTCGATCCGCGACGCTCGCGCAATCGCTCACGGCGCTGATCTGCGGCACGCCCACGCCCGCGACCACGCGCGTCGTGCATATGCTTCCGGGGCCTATCCCGACTTTGACCGCGTCGGTCCCCGCGTCGATGAGGGCCTCGGTAGCCTCGGCGGTGGCCACGTTCCCGGCGATTACCTTCACGCCCGGAAACTCCTTCTTCGTGGCGCGAACGGCGTCGATCACGTTCTTGTGGTGGCCGTGCGCAGTGTCGATCGCGATGACGTCCACGCCAGCGGCAACGAGCGCCGCCGTGCGCTCGTGCCGATCCGGCCCCGGACCAATCGCCGCGCCTACCCGAAGCCGCCGCTGCTCGTCCTTGACCGCTTGCGGGTACTTGTCCGCTTGCAAGATGTCTTTGATCGTAATGAGCCCCACCAACTTGCCGTCGCCGTCGACGACGAGGAGCTTTTCGATGCGGTGCTTGTGGAGCAAGCGCTTTGCTTCGTCGACGCTGACCCCCGGAGGCACGGTCACGAGGTCGCGCGTCATGAGCGCACTTACCGGCTGGTCGAGGTTCTGTTCGAATCGGATGTCGCGCGCGGTCAAGATGCCGACCGGGCGATCGCCTTCGACGACCGGAACGCCGCTGATGTCGTGCTCGCGCATGACCTCGAGCGCGGCTCGCAAAGACTGCGACGGCCGAGCCGTCACTGGCCCCACGATCATGCCGCTCTCCGCGCGCTTGACGCGCTCGACCTCGCGCGCCTGATCCTCGATTGTCAGATTCTTGTGGATGATGCCGATGCCCCCCTCGCGCGCCATCGTGATCGCGGTGCGGCTTTCGGTGACCGAGTCCATGGCCGCGCTGAGGACGGGAATGCCGAGGTCCAGACCGCGGCAGAGCCGGGTCCGTACATCGACGTCCTTGGGGAGAACTTCGCTATAGGCTGGAAGGAGGAGGACGTCATCGAACGTCAGGCATTCGCGAAGCTTGTCGTCGATCATGTCGCTATATAGCTCGGTGCATCTGCGGGGACTAGAGTTTGCCTAGCCCCATCCTCCACGGCGACCCCCGGTCATTCCGGAATCTTCTTCCCGGTCGCCGTCTGCTCCTCCCGGAACTCCTCGATCCGCACCGTGAACGATTGCGCGACCTCCGGGTCGAACTGGGTGCTGCTGCAGCGCTCGATCTCGCCGACGGCAACTTCGTGCGGCAACGCCCGCCGGTATGCCCGATCGCTCGTCATGGCGTCGTAGGTGTCGGCCACCGCGATGATGCGCGCGATCAGCGGGACGTCGTTGCCTTTGAGGCCAAGCGGGTAACCTCGGCCGTCCCAGCGTTCGTGGTGCAGGTGCACGCCCGGAATCAGAGGATGCAAGAACTTGATGGGATCGAGAATGTCGCGCCCGTAGGTCGGGTGCCGCTTGAAGATTTCGTACTCCTCCTGAGTCAGTTTGCCTGGCTTGTTGAGGTTCATGACGCAGCCGATCTTGCCGATGTCGTGCATCAGCGCGCTCTGGCGCACGATTTCGACGACGTCGGGGGAGAGCCCGAGCCGCTGGGCGAGCTGCGTCGCGTACATCGCCACCCGCTCCGAGTGCCCCGCCGTGTAACGGTCCATCTTGTCGATGGCCCGCGCGAGTCCTTGAATCGTCTGCTGGAAGGTCGCGCGCAGGTCCTCGTAAAGGCGGGCGTTCTCGATCGCCGCCGCCGCGCGCGAACCGACGATGGAGAGGAGCTTTCGGTGCCCCTCGTTGAATCGTTTTTGCCTGGTGAAGCTGGCGACGCCGATCCAACCAAGCAGCCGCGTCTTCATCCTCAACGGCACCGACACGAGCGACACGAGCGGCACGGAAGGCGCGGAGGCGAAGAAGCGCCCTCCCTTGGTCCCCTGTTCGAGAAGGGTCGAGAACGCGGCGTAGTGCTCGATGAACGCTTGCGGCCCGAGCGCGCCATACTCGACGCCTACCTGCACGATCTGTTCGCTCGACTCGTACCCGGTCGTCGGCGTTCGCGGGGTGCTGGGTCGAGCACCGCTTGGAGGGCCGTCGTCGCCCGGTCGTCGGATGAGACGCTGACGTTCGAAATACCCGCCCTCGCCGTTGTCGAGCCAGGTCGAGACGAGGTCCCCTTTGAGCTCGTAAAGTGCGGTGTCGCCGATGGTCGCCAGCACCTCTTCGAGCGAGAGGCTCGCCGCGATGGCTTCGCTCACCGCGTAGAGCGACACGGCCTCTCGTAGGCGCAGGTTCTCCGCGGACAGCCGCTGCTTGTCGATCCCCCGCTGAACGACGCGGATGACTTCCTCGACTTTGAACGGCTTGAGAATGTAGTCGTACGCGCCGCGCTTCATCGCGTCGATCGCGGTTTCGACCGTTCCGAACCCGGTCATGATGACGGTGAGCGCGTTCGGCGCCGCGGTGCCAATCGCGTCGAGGAGTTCGATTCCTCCCATCCGCGGCATCTTCAAGTCGCTGATGATGAGGTCGTAGTGGGAGTTGTTAAGTTCCTCCAGCGCGGCCGCACCGTCTTCGGCGGTCCGCACGATGTATCCCTCCATCCCCAGAAAATCCGCGAGGATGTCGCGGATGAACTTCTCGTCGTCGACGATGAGCACGCGGGGGCGTTCGTCGGATGCGAAGGAGGTCGACATGCCGGGCCGATCGTCGGCGATGCTACCAGAAGACCTGCGCCTTGCGCGGGGCACGCGCGCGTGAAAGGTTCCGACGGGCAATGGCGGCCAGGCGGGTCCCGAGATGGTTGGGGTGGCCCTACGCCGGTGAAAGCCTGCTGCGCAGTCGCCGAAGGGCGGTCCCCCCCTCGTTGGCGGCGCGAGTCCTAGGCGGGTATGCCGTCATCGGGGCGCTGTCCTCGGGCATCGCCGTCGCGCTCGGAATCGACCCAATCGCATGCGACGGCTGGCTCCATACACCGGCTCTCGCGTCCGTGGTCCTCAGCCTCGGGCTCGGCGTATGCCTCGGTGCCATCACGATCGGGGCCACGCGCGTGGTCGTGCGACGCGCGCAGTGGGCACGCGCGCTCCACGCGGCGCTCCGTCCCGCCGTCCACGGAGCGAGCGACGGGATGCTGTTGGCTCTCGCCGTCGCCAGCGCGACGGGCGAGGAGCTACTCTTTCGAGGGCTCTTGGTCCCCACGATCGGAGTGCTAGCGTCCTCACTCGTCTTCGGAGCTCTACATCAGATCCGCGGTCCGGGGCGGTGGGGATGGATCGTGTGGGCCACGCTCATGGGGCTGATCTTCGGGCTTCTCTTCATGGCGACCGGAAGCCTCGTCGGCCCTCTCGTGGCGCACGTCGCGATAAACCACGGGAACATGCGGTTCTTGCGCGACGACGATCC
>JBAULD010000855.1:0-3872 GCA_049578005.1 Polyangiaceae bacterium | reverse complement strand
TTCGCCGATCCGCCAAAACTCCGCCGGGAACAGCGCTATGTTCACGCACGATGTTCGCCGTCGTGACCGTGCTCGCCGCCGCTCTCGTCGACCTGTTTCGTTCGCGACGGTCGTTGCTTACCGAAATCGCCTTGCTTCGACACCAAATCGCCGTGCTCCAGCGGTCGGTCGCTCGGCCGCATGTGACTCGGCTTGACCGGATCGTGCTGGTGGCACTCGCTGCCATGACGCCGACGTGGAGGAACGTGCTGCGGGTGGTCCAACCCGCGACGCTTCTCCGCTGGCACCGCGCCGGCTTCAAGGCTCTCTGGCGCTGGCGCAGCAGGCCCCGGCCGGCGTTGCGCATCACGGCCGAGACCGTGGCGCTGATCCGGACGATGGCGCGAAAACGCGCTTTGGGGGGCCGAGCGGCTTCGCGGAGAATTGCTCAAGCTTGGGATCAAGGCCAGCAAGCGCACGGTGCAGAAGTACATGAGCGCGACGCGAGCGCTTCCGCCTGGACGCCAGCGCTGGTCCACGTTTCTGCGAAACCATGCCTGCGACGTCTGGGCTTGCGACTTCCTGCAAGCCTACGACTTGTTCTTGCGCCCCATCTTCACGCTCGTGTTCATCGAACTGGCTACACGCAAAGTCGTGTTCGCCGGAACGACGCGCATGCCGTCACAGCCATGGGTCGCGCAGCAGCTTCGTAACGCGACCCCCCTCGGCGTGGCACCGAAGTTCTTGATTCGCGACCGACACAGCAAGTTTGGGACCGCCTTCGATGCGCTGGCCGTTGCCACCGGCATCCGGGTAATCCGCACGGCGGTGCGCGCGCCCAACATGAATGCCATCTGCGAACGCTTTCTCGGCTAGCTGCGTCGCGAGTGCCTCGACCATATCCTGGTGCTCGACGACCGGCATTTGCACCGCGTGGTCGCCGAGTACATCCGCTACTTCAACGCCACGCGCCCTCACCAGGGGCTCCGCCAGCAGACGCCGGTTCCCGCCGTGCGCCCGCCAGAGGGCAACATCGTCGCGCTCCCAGTGCTCGGCGGGCTTCATCATGACTATCGAAGAGTCGCCTGAAACGCAGTATTTCGGCCCGATCGGCGAAGTAGCCAGCACGCGCCGTGTGAAGCGCATACCGGATTCGACGTAAAAATGCCGGCAAACGCAATTGCATCGCTTCAGCTCCAAGAGGTCCGACGCCGTAGCAGGGCTGACGCGCCACGAACTGTCACACTCGGCGGTCCCGGGCCGGCTGCTGCAATTGCGAAGCAGTTGCACCTGCCGAGTCGACCGCACTTGTTCTATCTGATCCGGTCGGGGTTTTCGACAGCCCGAATGGTACGCGGTACGTACCGTGGACAACGCCCTCCGGCGTGTTATGTTAGGTGCTGTAGCTGGATGATCCAGTCTTTCTCGTGCCGCGATACGGAGGCTGTCTTCCAAGGTCGTGCATGCCGACGGTTCGCGACGTTCCGAGCTGTGCTCGAGCGCAAGCTGGCATGGCTCGACGCGGCGCCCAATCTCAACGCCCTTCGCGCCCCGCCTGGGAACCACCTGGAAGCGCTGTCACGCGATCGAATTGGCCAGCACTCCATCCGGGTCAACGACCAGTTCCGCTTGTGCTTCACTTGGACCGTCAACGGTCCCGAGAATGTCGAGTGCGTCGACTACCACTGAGCAGAGGCTTCCCCATGAAGAACCGAATGCGCCCCATTCATCCAGGCGAGATCCTGCGCGAAGAGTTCCTCGTGCCTCTCGGCATGAGTGCCCGCGAGCTGGCGCGAGCGCTCGACGTACCGGCAAACCGGGTGAGCTCCATCGTCGCAGGCAAGCGAGATATCTCGGCGGACACGGCGCTTCGTCTCGCCAAAGCTCTCCGGACCGGACCGGAGGTGTGGCTCAACCTTCAGCAGACCTATGACCTGCGCAAGGCCGAACTGGACAAGAAGGCCAAGCGCTCTCGGGTGAAGGTAGTCCTCCGCTCGAAGACGAGCGACAAGGCGGACGCGGCGTAGGGGCGCTCAGCGCACCCCAGAGTTGCAAACTCCTGAGGAGGCCCGACCGCGCGCTTCTTGGCAATCAGGGTCGGAGAGTCCGATCCTTCGGAGTGTCGGGCGTCATGGCTACTTCGCCGATCCGCCGAAAGCCCCGCCGGGAGCAGCGCTATGTTCTCGCACCATGTTCGCCGTCGTGACCGTAATCGCCGCCGCCCTCGTCGACCTGTTTCGCTCGCGACGGTCGTTGCTCACCGAAATCGCCCTGCTCTGACACCAACTCACCGTGCTGGAGCGGTCGGTCGCCCGGCCGCACGTGACGCGGCTCGACCGGATCGTGCTGGTGGCACTCGCTGCCATCACGCCGACGTGGAGGAACGTGCTGCGGGTGGTCCAACCCGAGACGCTTCTCCGCTGGCACCGCGCAGGCTTCGAGGCTCTCTGGCGCTGGCGCAGCCGGCCAGGGCCGAGGTTGCGCATCGCGGCCGAGACCGTGGCGCTGATTCGCACGATGGCGCGTGAAAACGCGCTTTGGGCGGCCGAGAGGATTCGCAGAGAATTGCTCAAGCTCGGTATCAAAGCCAGCAAGCGCACAGTGCAGAAGTACATGCGCGCGGCGCGACCGCATCCTCCTGGAGGGCAGCGCTGGTCCACGTTTCTGCGAAACCATGCCTCCGACGTCTGGGCTTGCGATTTCTTGCAAGCCTACGACTTGTTCTTTCGCCCCGTCTGCAGCCCCCGTCTTCACGCTCGTGTTCATCGAGCTGGCCACACGCAACGTCGTGTGCGCCGCAACGACGCGCATGCCGTCACATGGATGGGTCGCGCACAGCTTCGCAACGCGACCGCCCTCGGCGTGGCACCGAAGTTCTTGATTCGCGACCGAGATGACAAGTTTGGGACCGCCTTCCAGGCGCTGGCCGTTGCCACCGGCATCCGGGTGATCCGCACGGCGGTGCGCGCGCCCAACATGAACGCCGTCTGCGAACGCTTTCTCGGCTCGGTGCGTCGCGAGTGCCTCGACCACATCCTCGTGCTCGACGACCGGCACTTGCACCGCCTGGTCGCCGAGTACATCCGCTGCTTCAACGCCGCACGCCCTCACCAAGGCCTCCGCCAGCGGACGCCGGTGCCCGCGGTGCGCCCCAGCGACGGGAAAGTCGTCCGATTGCCGGTCCTTGGCGGCCTGCATCATGACTATCGCAGAGCTGCATGAAAGAGGCTATTTCGCGCCGATTCGCGAAGTAGCCACCACGCCCATGATCGTGGCGATCGGTGGCCCCATGGGGGGTGGCGATTGGCAAAAGCGGTTCTG
The DNA here is from genome assembly GCA_049578005.1 of Polyangiaceae bacterium. GTDB lineage: Bacteria > Myxococcota_A > Polyangia > Polyangiales > Polyangiaceae > Palsa-1150. The sequence continues at coordinate 572 of JBAULD010000855.1, read as the reverse complement.
CCCGAATCACCCAGGCGAGATCCTGACTCCGTCGGGGACCAGAGCTGCCAATGCCATCGTGACGGATCTCGTTTTTGGAGCGACGGGGTGCCGCAAGACCGTCACCAAGTATGTCGGTCGACAAGGATTCTGTAACAAAAACAAGGGCTATACAATCCGCCCGCTATTCAGAGACGCGCGTCGCGGGCGACATGATGGGAATCGACGTTTGCAACTCTGTCGTTCTCAGAACGTTTGCGGAGCTTAGCGATGATCACCGTCGCACCGAGCGCGGAGTGTCGATGGTCGAAGATACGAGTCAGACGCGACTATCAAGTTTCAGAATCGGTTCGATCGATACCGCGACAGCCTATTTGTTTTTCTTGAGGTAGAGTGACTACCATGGGAAAACAACATGGCGGAGCGCGCAATCAGGCAGCTGGCTGTTCAGCGCAAGATATCGGGTTTCCTTTACGAGGATGGTGCTCGAAGGTACCTGCGCCTCCTCGCAATCGCTCAGTCATGCAGGTTTCAGGAAACGTCGTTTCTTCGATTTCTGCTTTCGAGTACGAAGGACCTGGACGCATTCAAGG
>JBAULD010000854.1:0-1805 GCA_049578005.1 Polyangiaceae bacterium | reverse complement strand
CCCCAGCAGCCCGCCGCAGGAGGCGGTGACTTCACCCATGTCATGGACTCGCGCAAGTAAGGCAAGCAAGACAAATCCTGTCGTCCACGCCTTCCTCGCGGGCGCGGTCCTCGCCGTCTGCTCTTCCACTCCACGCTTGGCACGCGCCCAAACCCACTCGGGCGACGCGGCCATGGCCGAGACGCTGTTCAACGAGGCCAAACGAAAAATGGCCGCCGGCGACTTCGCGAGCGCGTGCCCCAAGCTCGCCGAGAGCTACCGCCTCGACGCGGGAAGCGGCACCCTCACGGCGCTGGCCGTCTGCCACGAGGGGCTCGGCAAGACCGCGAGCGCGTGGACGGAGTTCATCGAAGTCGTCAGCGAAGCGAGGCAAGCGGGTCGAGCGGACCGTGAGAAGTTCGCCCAGCAGCACATCGACGCCATCGAGCCGAAGCTGTCCAAGCTGACCGTGGTCGTCGACCCGGCGGTCGCGCGTCTTTCGGGCGTCGAAGTCCGTCGCGACGGGACGGTGCTCGGGCAGGCCGGGTGGGGGACCGCCGCGCCGGTCGATCCCGGCCCGCACACGGTCGAAGTGAAGGCGCCCGGAAAGAAGCCGTGGTCGACGACGGTCACCATCGGGCCTTCACGCGACCTGCAGACGGTCAGCGTCCCGGCGCTCGAAGACGAAGCGGCGCCTGGCCCGTTGTCCGCGGAGGGGGCGCCTTCGATGGGTGCTTCGGCCGGCGAAGCGGAATCGTCCCAGGAGACGACCCCGCCGCACCGCGAAGCGTCTGCGGGCAGCGGTCAGCGAACGATTGGCATTGTGGTCGGAGCTGTGGGCATCGTCGCCGCGGGCATCGGCACGTATTTCGGATTCCAGGCGATCTCGCAAGCCAACGACGTGAACAATCTCTGTCCCGTGGCCAACCAGTGCACGAGCGCCGACGCGCTCCCCAAGAATCACAGCGCGAGGCAGTCGGCCCTCGCGTCCGACATTTTTCTCGGCGGGGCGATCGCAGCCCTCGGCGTGGGCGCGGTCCTCTACTTCACGGCGCCGTCCGGCTCGGCTGCGCCCGCGGCGTCGACCGCCGCGCTCCGGGTCGTTCCCAGCGAATGGATGCGCGGTGCGTCGGTCGTGCTCGATACGACGTGGTGATGCCTCCGGCCGGACCGAGCCCCCTCAGGTCTCACCGCGGAGCGGGGGCACATTTACACGGGGGGACTTGAGGGGGGGGCGGCCCCGGGGGCCCTACGGTCCCGCCATGAGCGCGCTCTCGACCGCCGTCCCGAACGCATTCGGCGTGTACCAATCCATGAGGAGCGTCGGGAACGTGCACTGGTTGTTCGCCACGTAAAACGCCCAGGCCGTCCACGAGAGCTCGTTCGGGGGATTGCTGCCGGTCGTGGCCTTCATGTTCGTGTACGCGATGAACGCCGAGGCGTAGTCCGCCGTGCAGGAAGTCGAGCGGTCCCCGAACTCCGTGGCAATGATTGGATACTTCGCCGCCAGACTGCCGAACTTCGCGTTCCACGTATTCTGCGACGCGGCTTGGGCGCAGTTCGACGTGCAATACGGGTGCGCGGCGTAGAGGATGTTCGTCCCGTTGACGGGATTCGACGAGACCCCGGACAAGTCCGCCGCCCAGGCCAATCCTCCGACGATGACGAGGTTGTTCGCCCCGGTAGCTCTCACCGTGTCGTAGAGCTTTTGCATCCCGATCACGGTGAAGCCGTACTTGTTCGTCGTGTCGCCGTTGAGCCACGCCGGCCAGTCGCTCGCTTGCGGCTGATACCCTCCGAGGTTGGGCTCGTTGTAGAGCTCGAAC
>JBAULD010000853.1:0-5943 GCA_049578005.1 Polyangiaceae bacterium | reverse complement strand
CTCCATGCCCGCATCGTCGCCGCGCTCGGGCGCGCGATTCCTTCGGTCGTGATTCCGGGCAATCACGATCGGCGTTGGAGGGGTCTCCTCGGGCCGCATCGCTCGACGCTCTTCGACGCCCTTCATGCGTCCGTCGACCCGCGGTTCGTCTACGTCGGCGGATGCAGATTTCCGTTCCTGGCCGATGTCGTGCCTCGCGCGTTTCACGGCTTGCCGCTCGACCTCGTGTCCTACGATTCGACGTACGTGCCCCACGGCCTCATCAGCGCCGGTGGGTTGATCCGCCAAGAGGACCTGCTCCACGCCTTTGCAGGACTGGACACGGGCGCGAGCGCCGTTCCCCTCGTCTTGCTCGTGCACCACCACCTGATTCCGACTCCCGTCACGGACGTTAGCTTCATCGGCGCCGGGCGAGCCATGGCCCGACTCCCCCGATGGCTGCTCGGCAAGGCGCTGCCCTCGCTCGTCGCGAATGCCGATCGCGAAGAGCTGACGATGACCGCACTCGGCGCCGGAACCGCTCTCTCCACCTTGCATACGTTCCGCCGCCCCGTGCTCCTGCTGCACGGTCACAAGCACTTTCCCACGGCTCGGCTCGTACGCGGGCTCGCCGACAGTTCGGGGGACGTCCTCATCGTGTCGGCGGGCAGCGCGGGCCTGCGCGAACGGCTCGACGCGACCCAAGACCCGGAGGCAGCCAGCTTGTGGCCCTCGTTCAACGTTCTGACCATCGAAGGCGACAGCGTTCGCGTGCAAGCCGTTTCGTTCCCGTCGCGCCGCTCGGCGCGCACGCCGACTCGCCGCGACATGGCCAGCGTGACTCGGCGCGAAGCGCGTTGGGAGCCCGGGGCTGTTTCGGGGCGCGCAAAGGACGGCGCGGCGGCCGTAGCCCGTGATGACGCGCGATTCGTGCTCTCGCCGAGCCGTGCGTCGCCCGCCGACCTCTGGGATTACTCGTGTGAGCGCCGCGTGGCCCTCCACCCCGCTGCCGACCTGCATCGGTACGTCGAATTCGTGCACGGGCGTCCCTCCCTTTCGGGAGCCCGCCCCCGCGCCCGCCGGCGAGTCGAACTCGCCCTCAACGGCGTCACGCGTTACCGCATCGCCAGCGCGCTTCGCCGAACCCCGAGCGAGCGAGTCGTGTCCGATCCGGCGAACGCGTTCGAATGGGTTGGCCTTCTCAGTCGCTACGGTGGTTCGAGCGTCGTGCTCGGGCTGGCGCGGGAGAATGCCGGCGCGCTCGAACCGTTCGGGAGCGTCACCGACCTGGCGACAGGGCAGGAGAGCCCTGCGCCGGTCGTCACCACGTCGGACGGATGGCAAATCGAGATCCGGGATTGCGCGCCGCGGACCATGCTTCGGATCTACTGGCCCCTGACCCCAAGCCGACCATGAGCCGACGCCGCACCCGCGCAAAAAGCGGTCGGTCGTCGGGCCCTCGCGTCCAGTGCTTTGAGCCGCTACCGTCTCGGCATGGAACGATCGGCCGACGAGAGCGAACGCCTTCGTCGCGCTCGCGGCCTGCCGGCTGACGCGCTCGGCGTGGGGCTGAGAGTTCCCCACTACGCCCACGTCTTCAATCACGACCCGGCCGTCGATTACTTCGAGGTCATCAGCGAAAACACCCTCGGACCCGCCCTGACGCCTCGCCAGAGACTCGAGCGTGTCCGCGCGCGCTTTCCGATCGTGCTTCACGGGGTCGGCTTGAATTTGCTCGGGCACGCCCCGCTCGACGAAGCGTATCTCGACGCGCTCCGCGATCTCGCCGACGCCGTCGACGCGCCGTTCGTCACCGACCACCTCTGCTGGACGGGCGCGCACCGCGTGAGCCACCACGATCTCTTGCCGACTCCGTACGTTCCCGAGCTCATCGAGTTCGCCGCCGAGCGAGCCTACGCCGTGCAGCGCCACCTCGGCCGCCCGTTCGGGCTCGAGAACCTTTCGAGCTACGTCGCGTTCCGGAGCTCGACGCTCACCGAGTGGGAATTTTACTCGGCCGTCGTGCGCGAGGCGGGCTGCTGGTCGCTCCTCGACGTGAACAACATTTACGTCTCGAGCCAGAACCATGGATTCGACCCGGAGGCATACCTCGCGGCAATCGATTTCTCGCGCGTGCTCGAAGTCCATCTAGCCGGCCACACCCGCGAGCCGAATGGATCGATCGTCGACACGCACGACCGTCCCGTCGCGAGCGCGGTGTGGGCGCTTTACGCCCGTGCGTGGAAGATGGGCGGCCCCTTCCCGACCTTGCTCGAATGGGACGCGCAAATCCCGCCGATGCCCGACGTACTCGCCGAGCTCGCGAATGCCAAGGCAGTGCGGGAATGACGCGCGAAGCACCCGAATGGCTGGCCGAGTTTCAACGCCGCTTCGGCGACGTCATTCGCACGCCGCTCGATCGCACGACCGGAACGCTGACAGTAGCGTCCTCGTCGTACGATCCGCGCGTGGTCGCCGACGCACTCGACGGATCCGCGGTCGCAGGTGCCGATCGACTCGCGGTCTACAATCGCCAGTATTGGCTTCGGCTCTTCGATGTGCTGCAAAGCGCATTTCCGCTCACGTCTCGGCTCGTCGGGTATTGGCGGTTCAACGACTACGCGGCTCGCTTCATCTTCGAGACACCGCCGCGTGGATGGGATATCGACGACGCCGCCGATGGATTCGAGGCGTTCTTCGAAAAGAGACTCGGATGTCGCGACGCCGGCGAGCGGCGCGCGCTGGTCGAGAGCGCGCGCCTGGACGCCGCGTGGCGCCACGTCTTTCGCGCGCCGAAGACGCATCCTTTTCGTCCGTCCGCGGCCGACGCGGCGCGCTTGCTTGACAGTCGCCTCGTCCTTTCTCCTGGGGTCGCGATCGTCGAAGAAACATTTCCACTGCTCGAGCTCCGAAAAGAAGTCCTGGCCGACCGGAGCGAGAAGCGCATGGCAATTCCACCTGCGCTGCCGAGTTCGCGTGCGTGGGCGCTCGTGCGCAAGGACGACGGGATCTTGCAGGTGCCACTCGAACCGCGCGAGGCCGAGCTCTTCGCACTCCTTGGGAACTTCTCGGTTCGCGAGGCGCTCGCTCGCCTGGAGCGCATGTGCTGCGCGGAGGAGCGGGCACGCTTGCCCGCGAACGCACAGGCGTGGCTCGCGCGCAGCGTCGAACGGGATTTCTGGATTGGGATCGACCCCGTCGCGTGACTCAGTCGCAGACGACGCAGCTGTACCCCGCGCACGTGTTGGTCGATCGACACGTGTGCTCGGTCAACGTCTGGGTATTCGCGTCGTACGACATTCCGCGGCACGCGTTCGAGCCGCCGCAGTGAGGCTGAATTTCGACGACGCCGTTCTTGGCGTCGCACTGCGAGGTGAATTGGTCGAGCGTCAGGACGACGGATGTGGTCGACGTGACGGACGGATCCGGAGAGACGCCGCCGTCGCACTCGGTCGCCGGCATCGGGGTATCGCCGGTCGGGCCTGCCCCGACGGGCGTGCATCCTGCCGATGCGATACACAGAAGACCGCCGAGCGCCGCGGAGAGCAGCGCCTGGCTGGCGCCGGAGTGGGCTTCGTCGAGTTCCGACACGGGACGGAGGGTATCACAACCTCTTCCGTCTCACATTCCGGCAGCGCTGCCTTCGAGGCATTGCAGGGTCACCGTGGCGCCGTGAGGCGGCTCGCCGGCGGTGAACAAAATCTGCTGCGAGCAGCTTCCCGCCGCCGCCCCTTCGACGTAGCACCAACCGGGGTTCGTCGACCCCGAGCAATCCCCGCCCTGAAAGTCCGCCCCATCGTGCGTCGTCGGCGTCAGCTCCTGGAGCTGGCAGGTCGGAAGTGTGGACGGATCTGGCGGAGCGCACGATGTCTCGCCGCCACAGGCAGCGAGATGGGCCGAGCGCTGCGCCTCCTGGAAGCGGGAGAGAACGTCCGCCGGCGGATCGCTCATGCCGGGCACCATGTTGCAGTTGCCCTCGGCCAAGGTCACGAGAATGAGGCAGGGCACGGTTTGCGTCGCCGGATCGACGTTCAACTTTTGCGGCAGGCACTGCACGCTCAAGGCGTTCTTCAAACGATTGACGATCGCGTTCACTGCCGGCCGATATCCGAACACGGGATCGGTGGCGCTCGACGCCACGGCGTGAATGGGGCAGAGACTCGAAACGATTCCTTGCGTGCCCACCGCATGCGCGATTTGCATCTCGCGCGCCGACGGATAGGCCTTTCCGTTGATCTGGACCTGGGTATAGGCCCCGGTTGCGTCCTTCTGGCAGAGCGGCGCGCCGTTGTCGTACGAGCCCGCCGCGCAGTCGCACGCGCCGGAGTACATGGGCTGTGTGCAGTCCTTCGGCTGAGGAGCGCCCGTCTGCGGATCTACCAAGGGGAAGATGCACGCATATTGCAAATCTTGCTTTTTTGAATCCCACTCGCGCCCGTTGACGGGATCGCAGTCGTCGTTGCTTGCGGGCGGGCAGCTCGAGCCGATCCGCGGCACGGCAGACTCGAGCATGTGGAAGTCCATTCCTGTGAAGTCGTAGTTCACGGGGTCTGTGCCGATGATCTTCGTCCAATCGGCGTCGGAGATCTGGTCCTTTTGCTGGCAATCGGCCGCGTTCGTGCCAGCCGGACACTCCGGATCACCGGGCGACGCCTGCAGGAGCTGGTGCGGAACGCCGGCGATGGCCGCGTAAAATACCTGGTCGGGGGTTCGCGGCCCGCGCGTCAGATTGCAAAGGTCGGCGGTCGAGCTGGTCGGCAGGTTCTGAGCGAAGATTGGATTGATGCAGTTCTGGTACTGCGACTGGTCGCCGACATAGTTGCCCGCGCCGTCGGTCTCGTGATCTTGGCTCGGCACGGTCGCATGGGTCAGCGCATTGACGTAGCGGGAGATCGGGTACCGTGCGGTCACTCCGAAGCGCTGCTTTTCATCGAAGAAGCGGAGCAAAATCCCGTCGTCCGTCGGGTCGAGAAAGCCCATCGTTCCATTGGGAGGGTCGGCCGGACACTCCTGCGCGAAGGTTGGGGAGTGCTGAACCCCCGAGAAACCGCACGACGTGCAGGCCGCGCTGTTCGGCCCGGGGTTGGGACCCGGCGTCGCGGAGAAGGACCCGCACGCCGCCGTCCCTTCCGGAGCGCCGGCATTGGCCGGTGCTGACTTGAACGGGTAGGTTTCGAAGGCCCAGGCCTGCTTTCCGACGGCGAGCGGATTGGAGACCTGCTCGTTTTCGTCGGTCACGACGATGATCGCCAGAAGCGAGTCGGGTCGTAGGAACGCGGCGCGCTGCTGCAGGAGGACCGAGTCGATGCCCGTCACGCTGGCGCTGTCGTCGGCGCCGACAGTGATGCTGTCGTACGGGTCGGGCTGCACCAGAAAGCGGTACCAAGCTTCGTTCTGCGCTTCGTAGCCGCATCCGTGCTCGTTGACCCCCTGAATCATCGACGCAAAATCGCCGATGAGCGTCCCTGCCTGCCCCGGAGCCCCTATCACCGTCTCCGCAGGGACGGGCGGTGTCGCGGCCCCCTGATTGGCGGCGACGGTCGGAAACCACGCGAGGAAGTTGAGCGAACCGGCGTTGGCCACGCTCGCCTCTGCGACTCCGCCGCGCGCGACGAGCTCTCCTCGGTCGTCCTGGTGCGCATTGAGACTCCGATTGGCGGGGTTCACGTTCGCCGGATCGCAAACATCGCCGCCGCGGGCGCCGAGCGACGAGCTCACGATGCCGAGGTGCATGTCGTGCACCGGCGGAAACTCGAGTTTGCCGGCGGTGCAGTGTCCGTCGGTGGACGGTCCGATGGTGTTGCCCTTGGTGTCGACGCAGTTGGGAGACACCAAGCGGCTAATCATGTCGGGAACCGCCTGAGCGAGGAGCGCTTGCTTGTCGCCCATCGACGCGGAGTTGTCGATCATGAAGAGGACATCCAGCTTGTCGACCGCCTCGCTGCGAAGGGTGCTCGTGAACGG
>JBAULD010000852.1:0-15965 GCA_049578005.1 Polyangiaceae bacterium | reverse complement strand
GAGCGGGGCCGGCGAGCGGGAGGCGCGCCGGGAGAAGCGGCTTCACCCGGGGCCGGGCCGTGCTCGCCGCCGAGGACGACGGTGCTGTTCGTTCGCGGCCGAGGCTCGCCAGGTTGAGGGACACGAGGAGGTACAGCCACCTGCGGCGTCGCGGGCCCTTTCAAACTGGGGGCGCTCTCGCTGTCCGGATCTCGCTCGAGAGGGAAGTGACCGGGTTCGGACGGACGGGGAGATGCGGGGAACGGTGGGGCCAACATGGGCGACGAAGGCCCCGCTTCCGACGCCGGCAGCGCCGCGGGTGTGGGTGCCGGCAAGGGCGCACGACGGGACGCTGGGGACAGGTCTCCGACCGCCAGCGACTCGTTCTCTACGTACGAGGCTTCTTGAGCCACCTTCAGCCCCGTCTCGAGCCGAAGTACGAAATCGCCGATGTAGATCTTGTCCCCTTCGCGGACGATCGTCGCCTGAGAGATCTTGCGTCCGTTGACGTACGTCCCGTTCGTGCTCTTCAGGTCGGTGACGATGAATCGGCCGTCGCGAAAGAGGAGCCGTGCATGGTGCTTCGAGACATTCCCCTTCGGGAGCATCAGGTCGTTGCCCTGGACGCGACCGACGTTGATTTCGTTCTTGTCGCAAGGTTCGCGACGCTCGGCACCGCCCTTTTCACTGATGACGATCGTGAACATTCTCGGTGGCTAGCCCGGACTTCTCACCGCTTGGTCCGCCCCGGTTCCCTAGGATTGTCGAAGGAGGCGGCGCACGCTGTCAACAGCCGCGTTGGACGCGGCACATGCGCCGCAATACGGCAGAGGAGCACCTTCTCCCCACATCTGCCCAGGGGCATGACGCCGCGCGAACGGAGCGCGGGGCCGGCGCGTTTGCCGCTCTCGCCCGCGAGACAATGCCTGACGGGGCGGCGCTTACTCGCGCTTCGAACCGGTCGGAGAATCGCCCGACGACTTCACTTCGGTCGTCACTTGACCGAGGAGCTCGCCGGCCAGGGCGATGACGTCACGTGTTCCGAACCCGCTCCCACGGAGCTCGCGGTAAATCGTTTTCGCAAGAATGGCGAGCGCGCGAGGGTCGCGCGCGCCGGGGGTTTCACCGAAGGGTAGGGCCATTATGGTTCGCTGCCGGAGCTGCAAGGGCGTTTGGCGACGCCCCCGTCGACACCGTGACCGTCGTGATACAAGCCACGTGCCACGCTCTCAAGCGCTGCCGGCAGCGAAAAAGCGGGCGTATTGGTGTGGTCACATGCGCAGACCCCTGCGCAGCAGCGCGCCTGAGTGCGCGAATCGCACTACGCGTCGCCGGTCGAGGCGAAGAGCCGAGGAAAAAAGAGCGGAAGAGCCGAAAGATGGGTGGGGCTCCCCGCCCTCGGCAGAAGCAGCCCACCGTATCCAATGATAGCGTGCGCGATCGATGACCACGTCGGACAGCTCGCAGGCTGCCAACGCGACGCCCCCCGCGAACCCCATCGCCCGGGGAGACCAGGGCGAGCCGCGCCCGAACGAGGGGCTGGGACCTTTGGCTCGATGGACGCGTCCCGAATCTCGAATGCGGCGCGTGCTGCTTTCTGCCGCGGTCTACGTCGTGTGCACAGGAGTCTTTGCCGCGGTCGCAGGACCCGAGCGGCTCTTCCGGCACACGCCGTTCAACCACTACGCGCTCCTTGCAAACGCGTGGCTCCACGGTCATCAAGACTTGCCCGGCGGACCGCCCGCATACACGCAGAACAACGATTTCGCCGAATACGGCGGGAAAACGTACATCAGCTTCCCGCCCTTCCCCGCGATGCTGATGTTGCCGTTCGTCAAACTCGCGGGCTCGGCCGAAGACTTCCGCGACGGGCAGTTCGTGATCTGGCTGGCTGGGCTCGCGCCGGCCATTCTTTTTCTCGCGCTCGAAAAGCTCCGCCGCACGGGACGATCGCCGCGCACCGAGCTCGAGAACGTCGTCCTTTCACTCCTTTTTGCGTTCGGCACGGTCTATTTCTTCACCGCCGTCGAAGGGACGGTTTGGTTTGCGGCCTTGGTCGTCGGCGCCGCGCTTCAGGCGCTCTACGTGCTTTTCGCGCTGGACGCGGAGCGCCCGGTGCTCGCCGGCGCGATGCTGGGTTGCGCGTATTTGACCCGCGCGACGCCGCTGATGGCTGCCCCCCTCTTCGCGCTCGAGGCACTCCGGGTGTCGCTGCCCGGAACCCTGCCGACCGAGGGGTCGTGGCTCGAACGGTCGAGAGACACGTTCGCGCGATTGGACGTTCGCGCTCTCGCCCGCCGGTACTCTTTGTTTGCCGCCCCCGTGCTTGTCGCCTTCGGGATCGTCGCCTGGCTCAACTGGGCCCGCTATGGACGCCCGACGCCCATTTACTTCGACCATGAGCTCCTCACCGTCGCGTGGCGCGCACGCATGGCCAAATGGGGCGGAACGCTGAGCTACCATTTTCTGGCGAAGAACCTCGGGATCGCGCTCACGAGCTTGCCCTGGCTGCCCGCGAAGTCAGACGCGGCGCAGTTCGGGGCGCCGTTCAAGATCAACGAGCACGGGCTGGCCCTTTGGTTTACGACCCCCCTCTACTTCTGGCTCCTCTGGCCGAAACGCTTCACCGGCGAACCGGACCGCAAGTGGCTCTACGCGGTCGTGGCCCTGTCTGCGGCGGTCCCGGCGGCGATGGATCTGCTCTACCAGAACTCGGGGTGGCGGCAGTTCGGCTATCGCTTCTCGAACGATTACGCGATTTTGCTCTTCGTTCTGCTGGCGCTCGGCGCCCGGCCGATGCGCGGCCTCTTCGGCGCCGCGGCTTTGTGGGCCGTGGCCTGGAATCTCTTCGGTGCGGCGACGTTCGACAAGGTCGCGTTCGACCGCTTCTATTTCCGGGACGGGTCGCAAACGATCGTATATCAGCCCGACTAAATTGAGGAATGCCACATGTCTTTGGGTGTCGTTCGCGCGCGATCTCGTCGGAAGAGGGGGAAAGGTCTCAGCCTGACGGTCGTCATCTTCGCCTGCGCGGCGAGCGCCGGGTGCAAGTCGGCGGGGGGCGAGCTGTCGCCGGCGCCGGGGGCCGCGGTGGGTTCGCTCGCGGTCACCAGCCGATCGTTTCCTTCGAGCCGCGCGATTCCGGTGGACTCCACCTGCGACGGCGCCGACAAGTCGCCGGGCCTCACGTGGAGCGCGCCTCCACCGAACACCAAGACATTCGCGATTCTCGCCGAGGACCCGGACGCCCCCGGAGGGACATTCACGCACTGGATCGCGTACAACATCCCCGCCGACGTGCGCGAGCTCCCCGAGGCCGCGGACCCCGTGGCCCTCGGCGGCGCGGTGGGCAACAACGATTTCAATCGCCCCGGATACAGCGGCCCCTGCCCGCCCAAAGGCGAACTTCACCGCTATTACTTTCGGGTGTTCGCCCTGGACGCCGCGGTAGACGTGAAGCCAGGCTCGACGCGGGCCGATGTGGACGCAGCGCTCAGCGGACACGTCCTCGCGCGGGGCGCGCTCCTCGGGACCTTCTCTCACTGACGGACCGCAGCCGCTACTTTCCCGTGACCTCGGCGGGGATGCTCATGTGCTGGCCGGCTTTGACTCCGTGCCGGCGCGACCATCCCGCGTTGACTTCGAGCACATACCGGGAGGGACATCCGACGCCCCTGGCGTCGTCGTTGAGGGTCGGGGCGTTTTCGACGATCCCGACGACCAGGCCATCTTCGTCCACGTAGATCAAATCGAGCGGAATGCAGGTGTTGTGCATCCAGAACTTGTGGTCGTCCCGAAGGCCCAGGTCGAACAGCATTCCGCTGTCTTCGCGAAGACTGGTGCGATACATGAGGCCACGCGCCGTGTCGTGCGGGGACCGCACGAACTCCGCGTCCACGCCTGCCGCCCCAGCTTCCCGAACCGCGACTCGGAAGGTCGGCCGGGGAGCTCCCGCAGTATCTGAACGCTCGGGGTCCGCCGGACAGCCTGCCGCGGGCCCCGGCGGGACCGGCGGAGGAAGCTCGGGGGGTGTCGCGCGGACGCAGCGACCCGCGGGGATCGTCGCGCTTTCGGCGACGCGAATGGTCGAGACCGGGCTCGACGGACGCGACGCAAAATCCTCCGCCGGCGTTCGCTCGCAGGCGGCAGCGGCCACAAGGACGAAGACCAGCGCTATCCGCATGCCCAAACGCGAGCCCAGGCTAGCGTGCCTTTCGCCAGGCGGTGGAGACAAAAAGAAAACGGCACCACATAGGGGCCCGGGGGGGGAGAGCCGGCCTACGCGGTGCCGTTCCCAGCCAGATGCGACCGGCATGCCATTCATGGTGCGAAAGCAATATCAGGCACTTGCAGCACAATGTGGTTAGGCTGGACCTTCACAATCGAAAGGCGTGGAAGCCAAAAAGTTTCAGAATTGAAATATGCCCGGTTCACGCACACGTTCCTCACCGATTGCCCACATGCTCGCCCCGGGACGCGTCAAACGAACGATCCCAGGCCCTGAAAATGCCAAACTGGCCTCCCGCCAATGACGACCGACTCGCGCGTCCTTCCGTTGGCCACGTTCGCAAGAGCCGCTCGCGTGGCGAGGCCCAAGCCGAACAAGTGGCTCGTCACGATATCGATCACGTTCGGGACGCTCATGGGTGCGATCGACACGTCGATCGTCAGCGTCGCGCTTCCGCACATGATGGGATCCCTGGGCGCGACCGTGCAGGAGATCACCTGGGTCAGCACCGGGTACATCATCGCAAACGTCGTCGTGATGCCACTGACGGCGTTCCTCGGCCGCCTCTTCGGCCAAAAGCGCGTGTACATGATCTGCCTCGCGCTTTTCCTGCTCGGCTCGGTGCTCTGCGGGACGGCGAGATCGCTGACCGCACTCATCGTGTATCGAGCGCTCCAGGGGTTTGGCGCAGGGGCGCTCCAACCGACCGAGCAAGCGATCTTACGCCAGACATTTCCGCCCAAAGAGCAGGGAATGGCCATGGCCGTTTTTGCCATGGCCGTCATGCTCGGCCCGGCCATCGGCCCGACCCTCGGAGGATGGATCGTCGACAACTACTCGTGGCCGTGGATTTTCTACATCAACGTGCCCGTCGGCCTACTCGGGCTGGGCATGGTCGCGAGCTTCGTCCATGAAGACGAGGACATCGTCGCCTCGAATCGCGAGCTCGCGGCCAAAGAGCGCAAAGACGTCGATTGGTGGGGGATCGGGCTGCTCGTCATCGGTCTCTGCGCGATCCAATACTTTCTCGAAGAAGGACAACGCTACGATTGGTTCGAGTCGACCGGCATCACGATCGTCTTCGCGGTCGGCGTCGTGGTCCTTTCGGCGTTCGTCGTTCGCGAGCTGACGTGCGATACCCCGGCGGTCAACATCCGGCTCTTCAAAGATCCCGTGTTCTTGTCCGGAACGCTGATCGGCTCGCTGATGTTCTCGCTCCTGATGGCGACGATGTTCCTATTGCCGCTCTTCATGCAACAGCTGCTCGGCTTCAGCGCGACCGACGCAGGGCTGGCGCTCATGCCGCGCGTCTTCGTCATGATGGTGGCGACTCCCATCATCGGCCGCATCTACAACGCCGTGTCGCCTCGCATCGTCATCGGCGCGGGCATTCTCTTCATCGCGTGGGGCGCGCTCGACATGAGCCGACTCACGCTTCAGAGCGGCCTGCACGACATCGTCTGGGCGATCATGACGCAGGGGCTCGGTTTCTCGTGCTTGTTCGATCCGCTGTCGACGGTCGCGCTCTCGGCCATCCCCCGCCACAAGTTGGCGGACGCGGCGGGGCTCAACTCGCTCTTCCGCCAAATCGGAGGTTCGGTCGGCCTGGCGGTCGGAGCCACGGTTCTGACGACGTACGGCGCGCAAGCGCGTACATCGCTCGTGGCGCACGTCACCGGCGCGGACCCATCGGCCGTCGATCGGCTGCGCATGATGACGGGGGCCTTCCTCGCGCGCGGCTTCGACCTGGGGGCGGCGCGGGAAATGGCCACTCGAGCGCTGGACGGCGTCGTCGAAAGGCAAGCCAGCCTCTTGGCGTTCGACCGGGTGTTTCTGGTTGCCGGTTTCGCGTTCGTGGCGGTGCTCCCGCTGCTCGCGTTCCTCAAGACCCCCGCCGACAAATCGGATCTGGCGCGGCCGAAGCCCGACATCCACCTCGAGTGATCGGTGGCGCCGCTCACGCCTTGAGGCTTCTCACCCCGGCCTGGTGCACTTTGCCGGGTAGCGCACGTCCGACGATGCTCTCGGCCACCTTCCCCGCTTCGACGAGCCTCTCGAGGTCCACGCCGGTCTCCACGCCCATTCCGTGCAACATGTAGACGAGGTCCTCGGTCGCGAGGTTGCCCGCGGCTCCGGGCGCATATGGACATCCTCCCATGCCGCCGACGCTGGAATCGAAGTCGCGGATACCGATTTCCAGTCCGACGAGGACGTTGGCGAGGGCAGTGCCGCGCGTGTCGTGCATGTGCATCGCGATCTTCTCGGCGGGGAGCTCGGCGAGCGCCATTCGGAGGATTCGCTCCGTATGCCGTGGGGTTCCGACTCCGATCGTATCGCCCAGCGAGACCTGATAGCAGCCCATCTGGACGAGCTTCTTCGCGATTGCCACGACGCGCTTCGGATCCACGTCTCCTTCGAACGGGCACCCCCACGCGGTCGATACGTACCCGCGAACGCGAATCCCGACTTCGAGCGCGCCCGAGACCGTCTCTTCGAAGGCCGAGAGGGTATCGGCGACGGACTTGTTCACGTTCTTTCGGTTGTGCGTCTCGCTCGCGGACATGAAGACCGCGATCTCGCCCATCCCCGCCGCCCGGGCCCGGTCGAGACCCTTCTTGTTCGGACAGAGCGCGCTGAACGACACGCCCTCGGGCGCGCGGGCGTTCTCCGCGACCTCGTCGGCGTCCGCGAGCTGGGGGATCCACTTCGGGGATACGAAGCTCGTTATCTCGACGCGCCGGAGCCCCGCGGCGACGAGGGCGTCGATGAGACGGAGCTTCGCCCGAAGCGGAACCGTCGCGCGTTCGTTTTGGAGGCCATCGCGGGGCGACACCTCGTAGACCGACGCGCGCGAGCCTACCTCTTCGAAGAGATTCACTTCGGGCCTTACCCGAAACATCCGTCGCTCCCCCTCCGAGCGCAAGTCCGCTATGCTTTCTGGTCGAATGAAGGACGCTCCCGAACGAGGGGTCCCGTCGAACGTGCGGGGGTGGCTATCGGAGGTCTATCTTCCGGCGCTCGTGTCCGCCCAGGCCGAGCAGCTCGTGCACCGACTGGGGGGACGTGCCACCGTGGACGATCCCATCTTTGGCCGGGCCAGCGGCATGCCCGAGCTCGCGAGCTATTTACACAAAGCGGCCGCTTGGTTTACCGACCGCAGTGCCACGTTCGAGACGCAGGGCTTCACCACAGGTTCCGACCGGGACGTCACGGAAGGGCTACTCACGCTGACCGCGGACGGAAGACGCGTCGCCCTGCCGATCGCCGTCGTGGCGGAGCGGCGTCCGGAGCGCGAAGTCGAGATCCGGCTCTACTACTCCGCGAAGCGCCTGCAGGCCGATTCCCGCAACCGGGCGCCGCTCGTCCCGCGGCAGGACGAACTGCCCGTGCCCCCTCCGGTCGCCGCCCATCTGGAAGCGCTGGCGCGCGGCGACACCGATACGGTCCTCGCGAGCTTCGAGAACGGTGCCACGGTGCGCGAACCGACAGGGGCGACGCACGCGAAAGACGGCGACGGCGGGGCGATGCGGGCCTTCTACGATCGCCTCTTCGTTCGAGGGTCCGGCGGCGGGCGCGGCCTGTCGATGATCACGGGGTCGCGCGCGGACGACGGACGCACGTGCGCTCTCGAATACACCGTGACGCGCATGCACGGCACCGATGTGACGCCCCAGCCCGGTCTAGCGGTCTACGAGCGCGGAGAGAGCGGTCTCCTGCGATCGGTGCGGCTCTATCACGACCATTGAGTGCGCCGCGTAGGCTCGGGGAGAGGAGAGACCTGAGCGGGGCTGTTCGCGCGAGCGTCAGACCCCCACGAGCCGGAGCTGTCGCTTGTGGGTCGGCGTGAACGGGATCGCGTACTCACCCGAGAAGCACGCGTGGCAGAGTGAGCCCGCGCCACCCACCGCGGTCAGCATGCCGTCCAGAGACAGGTACGCGAGCGAATCGGCCGTGACGTAGCGGGCGATCTCGTCCACCGAATGGCTCGAGGCGATGAGCTCCCCCCGCGTGGGCGTGTCGATCCCGTAATAGCAGGGCCATTGCGTGGGAGGACTCGAGATGCGCATGTGCACTTCGCGCGCGCCCGCGTCACGCACCATCTTGACGACTTTGCGCGACGTCGTTCCCCGCACGATCGAATCCTCGACGATGATGACCCGCTTGCCGCGAATGACGGGCTCCACGGCGCTCAGCTTCAACCGCACTCCGAAGTGGCGGATGCTCTGCTGCGGTTCGATGAACGTCCGCCCGACGTACCCGGAGCGGATGAGTCCCATGTCGAACGGAAGGCGACTCTCGGCCGCGTATCCGATGGCCGCCGGAACCGCCGAGTCGGGCACCGGAATCACGACGTCGGCTTCGACCGGATGCTCCTTGGCGAGAGCGCGCCCGAGCGCCCTCCGCGCGTCGTACACGCTGCGGCCGTCGATCTTCGAGTCGGGACGCGCGAAGTAGACGTATTCGAAGACGCACGTTCGCTGGGGCGCACGCCCGATCGGCCGCGCGCTCCGAATACCGCTCTCGTCGATGATGACCATCTCCCCGGGCTCGATGTCACGCACGTACTCGGCGCCGATGAGGTCGAACGAGCACGGCTCGCTCGCCACCACGTGCGCGGTCTTCTCTCCGCGAAACGCGCCGAGACAGAGCGGGCGAATGCCCATCGGATCGCGCACCGCCACGATCGCTCCCTCGGTGAGAAACAGAAGCGAGTAGGCCCCCCGGACACGCGACAGCGCATCGGCGATTCGGTCTTCGACGGCGACCTCTTTGCTGACGGCCACCAGGTGAACGAAGACCTCGGTATCCGTGTCGCTCACGAAAATCGAACCGCGCTCTTCGAGCTCGGCGCGCAGCTCTTCTGCGTTCGTCAGGTTTCCGTTGTGGCAAACGGCGAGCGAGCCGCGCGCGTAGTCGACGGCGATCGGCTGCGCGTTCTTGATGTGCGACGCGCCGGCCGTCGAGTAACGCACGTGCCCGATGGCGATGGGTCCCGGCAGCCTTTCGAGCTGATCTTGGGTGAACGCATCTTGCACGAGACCCATGGCGCGATGCGCATAGAGCTGCTCGCGGTCGCTCGTGACGATCCCCGCCGACTCCTGGCCGCGATGCTGGAGCGCATGCAGGCCCAGGTATGCCATGTTCGCGGCTTCGCTGTGCCCGTAGATCCCGAACACTCCGCACGCGTCGTGAAAGTGGTCGTCGTCAATCGGCTGGCGCGGGGTCACCGACGTCGCCGCCGGTGGATCGAGGACGACGAGACGGCGCGGGCTGGACATCGGCGACGAGAACTTAACCTCGTCGAGCCGCGGCCGCTAGCGCCTCCGCTCCAAGGCGATCGAAGCGAAGCCTGCGCCGAGGCCGACGAGAAGAAACGCGCCGTACCCCAACAGCGAGAACGACGCGCCGCTCGCCGCGCATCCGTCCGCGCCGGAGCTGTACGGACACGCCGAGGCGAGCGACGGAACGATGGAAGCAGCGGCGGCAGCCAGAAGTGGAAGCGCGAGTTTCATAGCTGAAAGGGTGACCCCTCGGGCCCATCCCGTCAACGGGGGAATCAACCGCCCCGGCTCGAGCGCCGGTAGGTCGCGATGACGGAGATCCGGTAGCGCGCGTGCTGGTGCTCCACGCCCTCGAGCGGCACCGTGCTCATCGCGGTGCGCACGGCCGACGCACATGCGCCCAGAACCTTCCGGTCGCGCACCGACCGACCGGCCCGCGGGAGCACGACCTTCACCTTGTGCCGCGAAAAGCTGACGTCCGCGACATACTCGATCGTGCCACTGCTCGCCGAGTCCGGCACGCACGCGGCCGACTGTTCCACGGCCTCGGTAAGGGCCTTTTCGAGGGAAGCCACGTGGTCGCATTGTTCGACAGGCGTCTTCTTCGGGCCACGGTCCTGGCAGGCGAGGACCCGGGCGTCCGAGAGCGAGACCGGCGACGGGCCACCCGCGTCCGGCGTGACGACCGGCGGGCTGGAGGACGCTACCACTGAGGGTGCCGCGGCGGACTCGGCCTCCGCCGCCGAGGGTTCAGCGGTCGTATGCGGACGCCGCCACATGTAGAGACCACTGGCGACGAGAACGAGTCCAACGGCCAGAGCCGAGCCCAGCTGAAGACGAAGTCTCCGGTCTTGGCCTTCCCGCAACGCGAACCGACCCGGTTTCAAGGCGGGCCGCGGATCGGACGGTGGATGCGGCGCGCGCGGCTCGGCCATGGTCTTCTCGGGGGCCACGCTAGTGCAGCGCCGTCGAGATGGCATCAATCAAGTGGACGGCGCTGCACTAGGGCCATATCCCCTGGCCGATCGAAGGTCGACGTGGACGTGGACGTGGACGTGGACGTGGACGTGGACGTGGACGTGGACGACCTAGCCCCGAGCCATGCGCGTGAGCATTGAAACCACTCGCTCTAGCAGCTCGAGCGGCTCGGTTAGTTCGCTCGGCTGCATGAAGCCCAAGGCGCTGAAGGCATCGACGATCGCTGCACATTCCAGAGCCGAGCCGCGGGCAATGGCGTAGAACCGCCGCGCGTCCCGGTCGGACTTGCCGCTTCCCTCCGCGATGTTGAGCGGAATCGAAAGCGCCGCTCGCCGAAGCTGTTCCGCCAACGATCCGTAGCCACGCGGGGCCTTCTCACCCAGCCGGGCGGCAATGGCCAGGAATCTAACGGCGCACCGGTACACGTCGAGCCGCTGAAAGCCGAACATCCAAGAACCATTCGACCCATGGTCGCGCCTTGTTGCCCCTACCGTCCACGTCGACGTCCACGTCGACGTCCACGTCCACGTCCACGTCCACGTCCACGTCGACGTCCACGTCCACGACGGCCTTCGATCGGCAGGGGGGATTTGGGGACAGCCACTATTCGATCGGCCACGGGGGATATAGGGACAGCCACTAGAGGTGGGGCGATTCAGCTCTGCTGTAGGTCGAGCCCGAAGAACAGCCGGAGCCAGGCTTCGAGGTCTTCGAGCTCGAGGGCGCGGCCGGAGGCGACCAGGAACGACTTGATGTTCGTGCTGAATCCGGAACCGCTGAAGACCACGAGCCCCGGGATCGGCCAAGCGGCAATGTCCTGGATGATGGCCGGAATCTTCTCCTCGGCGCTGCCCGACGTGCCCTGGAACTTGCACTCGAGCCCAAGACGGCGGTGCGTCTGCGGGTCCGTGAGCACGATGTCGATCAGCCGCTCCGCGCCCCAGATTCTGCGGCCGCAACGGTACTGCTCGCGCGCCTGCAGGCCCAGGGACTCCCCGAGCGCGACGACCGCCTTGCACAAGGCGTCTCCGCTTGCGACCGCCGCTGCCCGTCCGGCCATCGCGTCAGGTGATCAGC
Source organism: Polyangiaceae bacterium (assembly GCA_049578005.1). Lineage (GTDB taxonomy): Bacteria > Myxococcota_A > Polyangia > Polyangiales > Polyangiaceae > Palsa-1150. The sequence goes on along the minus strand of JBAULD010000852.1, from coordinate 4,421 downwards.
AGCTCGGGGATCGCGCCCCGCGCGCTCGCCTTGCTGTTGACCAGACGCGTCGCCGAGACCTCAGCAATGTCGAAGCCGTCGGCGTACAGCGTACGCACCTTCGCAGCCGCGGAGTTCGACAGCAGCACGGGCACGCCTCGCTTCTTGAGGTTGCGGGCCGCGTCGCGCAGGCGCTCTTGCTCGACGTCGCCGAACCCCTGCGACGTGTACGAAGTGAACGACGACGTCGCGGAGAGCGGGACGTACGGCGGATCGAAGTAGACGAAGTCGCCGCGCTTCGCGGTCTCGACGACTTTCGCGAAGTCCTCGACGATGAGCTCGGCCTCGGCGAGCGCCGCCGAGCAGGCGCGCAGGTTGGGCTCGTCGCAGATCGTCGGATTGGCGTAGCGGCCGAACGGCACGTTGAAGCGGTTCTCGCGGTTGACGCGATAGAGCCCGTTGAAGCCGGTCTTGTTGAGGTAGATGAACCAAGCGGCGACGTCGGAGTCGGTGCCGCCATCGATCTTTTCCTCGCGAAAGCGATAGAAGAAAGCCGGGGTGTGCGGGAACTTTCGCAGTTGGCGGACGACCTCTTCGACGTTGTTTTTCACGCCTTTGTAGGTGCGAATCAAGCGCCGGTTCACGTCGGCAAGCACGGCCCTTCGCGGCCTGGCCTCCGGAGGCCTAGCCGCCAGGGTGAAGAACAACGCACCGCCGCCGACGAACGGCTCGAAGTATGTCCCAATGCTCGTAGGCGTGTGTGGCAGCAGCGCAGGGAGGAGCTGCCGCTTTCCGCCGGCCCATTTCAGGAACGGGCGCGCCGCTTCGGATGCGATCTCGAGCGTCGCGCAGCCCTCGTTCACGCGCTTCGCCGTCGCTGCCTGCCTGGCCATCGCAGTCACGCTACCTGAACGGCCGGGCAGCGTCTACCGCGCTCGAAGCCCTTCCCTGCGTTCACGACACTTCGTCCGCGCATCAACCTCGCCCGCTGAGGTCGAGCGTTGCCTGCGGGATCTGGCAGCGCGAGGCGCGACGACGAGAACTACTGGAGTAATTTGAGGAGGGAGCCACGAAGCGATGCGAAGAAAATCGCGGCAAAGCCGACGGGAGTCAAACCGTTCGGTTCTCTACGCATCGACCAGGGCATCGACGCTGGCCCCTGGATCGTAGGCCGCGATCGAGGCCCCGAGCTCCAGACCATCGGGCAGCATCCCTTGCACTTGCCCTACCACCTGCTCGACCAGGTTTCGCGCCTCTTGTGCCCCCGGCCCGACCATCGCGACGCCAAAGCGCAGCGGTCCGGTGCGGCCCGCGGTCACGGCGATGAGAGACAAGAGGAGCATGTCGGTGAGCTCGACGACTCGCTGAGCCGCCCGCCGGAGCGCCAGCATCTCGAGGATGGTGGGCCGATCGTTCACCGTCCGGTTCGGCCCGCGCAGCTCGTAGCGCGCTATCGTGAGCGGCGCCTCGACCCAGCCGGCGAAGGCTGCCTCTTCATCGAGCGCGCGCAGAAGTTCCTCGCGCGTCAGCAGCCCGGTGAGCCCATCGCGCTTGGCGAGGTACGCCTGCGCGCGCTTCAGGTTGGGGCTGCCCGGGGCGAAGCTCACGAGCTTGAAGCGGAGCTCGCCGAGCTGAACTTCGCCGCCGTGCATCAGCGTCATGGCCTTTCGACGCTCGTACGAGAAATCGACGTACGTCCCGTTGGTCGACCCCAAGTCTTCGACCGTCCAGTTCGCGTTTTGCCACTTGAGGAGCGCATGCTGCCCGCTCACCGTGGCCTCCGGGACGACGATGTCGTTCTCGACACGTCGCCCGATCGTGACCATGGGCTTATCCAAGGCCACGAGCTCCCCGACGAACTCCGGCGCGTTCGACGCGAACGTCGCGAGCAGCGACTGAGCCCCGGGAACGAACGACTGGGATACGTTGCGGCCGGTCGGGGGGCCCGGGTCGAGCCGCTCGCGCGGGACCTGGATGGGGTTCGTCGTCAGGGTGAACGGGTTGAAGAAGCGCAGGTGGCGCGCGGGCAAACGCTGCTGCGGATCTTCGGCGAGGGACCGGAAGACCTGCTTGACCTCGTCGATGCTGAGGCCCGACGGGACGTCGAACATGATTTGCTGGCGCATCGGCTTCGCGCGCGGCTTGTACCCGGGCTCTGGGACGCGACAGGTCCACATCTCGAGAAGCGTCAGCCCCGTGGCGTAGACGTCGTCTTCCGGGCTCGCCCCTCCCGAGCGAATCCTCTCGGGCGCCATGTAGTTGGGCGTGCCGCCGTCAGGGGGTGCTCCTGGCCGCCGAGCCGACGACCGCGCGCGCTCCTTCGCGAATCCGAAGTCGAGGACGATCGCCTTGCCGAAAAGCCCGTCGGCGTTGGTCGTCACCATGACGTTTCCCGGCTTCAAGTCCCCGTGGACCAGGCCTTGGGCGTGGATGGCGGCCACTCCCGAAGCCACGTCTTGGGCGATGCGGCGAAACTCGTCCGCCGTGTACCCGCCCGTTCCCTTCTTGCGTCGGATATGCGCGTGAAGCGTCTGCCCCGTGATGTATTCCATCACGAGGATCGGTCCGTACGCGCTCGGGGCGAGGTCGAACACGCGGCACACGTTGGGGTGGCCCACTTTGCGGGCGAGGATGAGCTCCTGGCGCAGCGCCTCGTCGTCCCCAGGCATCCGCGCTTCCTCACGGACGATCTTGAGAGCGACCGCCTGCTGCGCGGTTCGGTCGTACGCGAGGAACACCTCGCCCATGCCTCCTTTACCGAGGCTCTGACGAATCTCGTAGCGGTCGTTTACGACCGTTCCGTGCGTCAACGGGGGGAGGCCGCTCCGGGTCGAATCGGTCATCCTCTCCTCGCCACCGCCTGGCTCCGGGCACCCTAATCCGTCTGCTCAGCCCGCGAAACGCTAGCGTGTCACATGGGCGCCCGCCGCGTCCACACCCCCGCTCAGGCAAGCCTGCCGTACAGACTGTCCAGCGCTTCGTCCAGCCTCTCGACCTGGGTTCCCCCCGCCTGAGCCATGTCGGCTCGCCCGCCGCCCGAACCGCCCAGCATCTGCGCGATGTCCTTGATGATCTGCCCGGCGTTGTAACGGGCTGTAAGGTCCTTCGAGACGGTCAGAACCAGCATCGCCCGCCCCTTGTCGGCGGCCCCGACGAGAACGACGGCAGACCCGAGTTTGTCGCGCCATTGCTCCGCGACTTCGCGCAACGTCGCCGCGTCGACGACCTGGATACGCTCGGCCAGCGCCTTCCCACCCGGAATGTCGCGGGCCTTCTGCGTGAGCGGTGTAACGGTCGGCGTGGCACCGGCTTCGAGCCGCGCGTCGGCGGACGACTGGAGGGCGAGCGTGCGCTTCAGATCCGCGACTTCCTTCTCGAGCTGCTTCTTCTCGTGCTGCAGCTTCTCGACCCTCTCGGGTAGCCCCTTGACCGGCGTTCCCGCGGCGCGTGCCGCGGCGCCGGCGACGCTCTCGATCGATCGCAGGTGAGCCAGCGCGTTCATCCCGGTCGCGGCTTCGATGCGGCGAACCCCGGCGGCCAGGCCTTGTTCGCTCACGATCTTGAAGAGCCCGATCTCCCCGAGGGCGCGCGCGTGCGTCCCACCGCACAGCTCGACCGAGTCGGCGGTCATCGTGAGCATGCGCACGACGTCGCCGTATTTCTCCTCGAAGATCGCGACCGCGCCACGCTTGCGGGCCACGTCGATCGGGAGCACCTCCGTCAGGACGGGCGCATCGGTGAGGATCTTGGTGTTGACCATGTCTTCGATGCGGGTGATTTCGTCGGGCTCGAGCGCTTTGCCGTGTGCGAAATCGAAGCGCAGCCGATCGGGCCCGACGAGCGATCCCTTCTGCGTCGCCTGCTCGCCGAGGACGGTGCGCAGCGCCCAGTGCAGCAGGTGAGTCGCCGAGTGGTTGCGGCGGGTGGCCGTGCGCAGGGCGCCGTTCACGTCGAGGTGGACGGAGTCACCGACTGCGACCGCACCTTGAACGACCTTTCCGACGTGCGCGAAGACCCCGGCTACCGGCTTTTGCGTGTCGCTCACTTCGAAGCGCATCGGCTCCGCCCCGCGCCGCTCGATGATGCCTCTGTCGCCGACTTGTCCGCCGGACTCGCCGTAAAACGGCGTGATGTCCGTGACGAGGATCGCCTCTTCGCCCTGCATCGCGCGGATGACGAGCTGCCCTTGCCTCACGATGGCGACGACCGAGCCGTCCGCCTGCTCGCTCTCGTAGCCGACGAACTTCACCCCCCCCGGCGACTTCTTTCGGACGGCTTCGAGGACCTCGCGCCAGACGTGGTCGAGCGCCGCTTCGCCGAGCTTGGAGCCTTCGCTGCGTGCCTGCTGCTCCTTCAGCTCCTTCTTGTATCCCTCCATGTCCACCGACACGCCTCGCTCGCCCGCGATGACCTGGGTGAGGTCGGCAGGAAAACCGTAGGTG
>JBAULD010000851.1:0-8924 GCA_049578005.1 Polyangiaceae bacterium | reverse complement strand
GTCGATGGTAATCGAAGCGGCTGGCGCACCAGGTCGCCGCGAGGCCAGAAAGCCCGTAGGCCACTTGCCGCTTCAGAAAAAACTGCGGATCGTGGTGCTGCACCGTCGCCTGCATCGCGCTGGCGCTGTAGACCATCACGACGCCGAAGCCGACTAGGGCGACGACGACGGCGCCGAGCACGGAGTCGACCGGACCGGACGGACCAGGAGACCTCGGCCGGGCGTCGAGCGGTGTGGCGAGTTGAAGGCGGCGGAAGTTCTTCACGGGGGCGCCTCGTTCCCGAGTTCCCGGACGGCGCGCACGAACGCGTCGCCGCGGTGCTTGTAGTCGCGGAACATGTCGAAGCTCGAGCAGGCCGGCGACAGCAGTACCGCGTCGCCGGCCTTCGCCAGCGTCGCACCAAGCCGAACGGCTTCTTCCATCGAGGCGGCACGGCGCACTGGCAGGCGGTCGCCGACGGCGCGCGCGATCGCGTCCGCGGCCTCGCCGATGAGAACGACGGCCCGCGCTTTTCGAACCAGCGCGGCCACCAGGGGCTCGTAGCTGCCACCCTTGTCGCGCCCGCCGGCGATGAGCACGGCCTTGGACTCTTGGAGTCCCTCGAGCGCGGTCACCGCGGCGCCGACGTTCGTCCCCTTCGAGTCGTCGTAGAAGTGCACGCCCCGAACTTCGGCCACGAGCGCGGTCCGATGCGGCAGGCCTCGAAACTCGGAGAGGACGCGGCGGATGGTGTCGCCCACGACGGCGAACGGTCGCACGCACGCGATGGCCGCCGCGACATTGAGCGCGTTGTGGCCGCCCGTCAGCGCCATGTCGGAGCGGTCGAAGCGATCGCCGGTGGTCTGGTCGACGACCGCGACGCCGGTCGTGTCGATCATTCCGCCCGGCCCGAACGTCACGATGCGCCCGCGGCCGCGCTGCGCTTGACGCAAGCACATCGCGTCTCCGTGCGGCACGACGGCCCAATCGGTCTCCGTTTGGCGGACGAACGCGTTGCCCTTGGCGGACGCGTACGCTTCGAAGTCGGGGTAGCGGTCGAGGTGGTCGTCGGTCACGTTGAGCAGCGCGCTCACTCGAGGGTGGAATCGATCGACGTGCTCCATCTGAAAACTGGACACTTCGAGGACGATTGCGTCGAACCGCTCTTCGGCGTGGTCGGTCAACGGCTCGCCGAGGTTGCCGCCGACGAAGGCGCGCAGGCCGTGTGCTGCGAGCAGCTCGCCGACGAGTGAGGTCGTCGTGCTCTTGCCGTTCGTTCCGCCGATGGCCACCAGGGGAGCCGGATAGACCATCGCACGCACGGCGAGTTCGACCTCTCCCCACACCGCGGTCCCTCGGGCGCTGGCCGCGGCGACCTCGGCGAGCGGGGGCACTCCCGGCGAGAGGACGACGACGTCGGCTTCTTCGATCCCCGCCTCGGCATGGCCCCCGCCGACGACTCTCGCTCCGAGCCGTTCGAGAGCGCGCGCGTCGCTCGACAGCGCATCGACGGGCTTGATGTCGTTTGCTACGACCCGCGCGCCGCGCCGCAAACAAAGTCGAGCAGCCGCAACGCCGCTCGCGCCGAGCCCGACGACGACCACCCGCTTTCCGGAAAGGTGGGTCACGTCGGTCATGAAAAGCCTCGATCGGCCATCGAGCCGAGGGCGCGGGCCGTTGGGATCGGTGCCGAGACCGTCAAGGAATGTTCCGCATCGTGCGAAGGGCTCATCGGCGGGTCATCGCAACTTCAAGCTCGAAAGAGCGAAGAGTGCCAAAAGAATGGAGATGATCCAAAAACGTACGATGATTTTCGGCTCGGCCCACCCCTTCTTTTCGAAGTGATGGTGAATCGGCGCCATTAGGAAAATGCGCCTCCCGGTGAGCTTGAAGCTCGTCACTTGCGCGACGACACTCACGGCCTCGAGGAAGAAAACCCCGCCCAGGATGGTGGAAAGGAGCTCGTTTTTCGTGAACACCGCGCACATGCCCAGACCGCCGCCGAGCGCGAGCGAGCCGACGTCCCCCATGAAGACCTGCGCGGGGTACGTGTTGTACCAAAGAAAACCGATGCCGGCGCCGACCATCGCACCGCAGTAGACGGACAGCTCCCCCACGCTCGCGATGAGCGGGATGTCCAGATAGCGGGCGACGACGAAGCGCTGGGAGACGTGCGCGATACCGAAGGTGGCTCCGGCCAGGTATGCCCAAACGAGGTAGGTGCCGGCGTTGATCATCACCGGTCCGATGGCGAGCCCGTCGAGCCCGTCGGTGAGGTTCACCGCGTTCGAAGTCCACACGACGACGGTGACGGCGAACGGCAAATAGAGCCAGCCGGGCAGCACGATCGGGTGCTTGGAGAAGGCGACGAACGGCACGCCCAGATCGAACCGGATGTCCCACCAATCCGCCGGCAAGTGATCCTTTGCCAGAAACGCGTACGAGAGAATCGCGCCGCCGATGGCGAATTGGCCCAGCAGCTTGTAGCGCCCGGGGACGCCGCGGGGATTCTTGAGCTTGATCTTCAGGTAATCGTCCAGGTAGCCGATGACGCCGTACCCGGCCGTAACCGCCGTCGTCGCCCAGACGAAGACGTTGCGCGGGTCGCACCAGAGGATCGTCGGGACCAGAACGCTGAGCAGGATAAGGGCGCCGCCCATCGTCGGCGTTCCGCTCTTGATCTTGTGCGATTCCGGGCCGTCGCTTCGAACGACCTGGCCGATTTGCTTGCGCTGGAGCTCTCGGATGAACCATGGCGAGAGCACGAAGGCGAGCAGCATCGCGGTCGTCGTCGCCACGATGGTGCGAAAAGGGACGTAGCGGAGGACGTTGAGCCAACCCAGCCACGCGGCGTCGTGCCGGAGCGGGAAGAGGAGCTCGTAGAGCATCAGCCCGACTCCTCGCCGAGCGCGCTCACGAGCGCCTCGACCACGCGCTCGGCGCCAACGCTCCGTGAAGCTTTGACCAGGACCGCATCGCCGGGTCGAACGCGGTCGACCGCGAGGAGACCCGCCTCGCGGGCGTCACGCGCGAGCACCACCGCGACGCCGCAGCGTTCGGCATGTCTCGCAATGACGTCGGCAAGGCCGCCGCAGGAAACGAGGAGCGAGACGCCGGCGTCCGCCACGACACGACCGAGCGATTCGTGCTGCTCGGGCGCCGACGCGCCGAGCTCTTTCATCTCGCCCAGAATCGCCACCCGCCGGCGGTCTCCAGACTCGGCCAGGGTCGCCAGCGCCGCGCGCATCGCCGCCGGGCTCGCGTTGTAGGTGTCATCGACGAGAAGGACGTCGCCTTGAAGGCGGCGCAACTGCATGCGCCCCGCGATGGGAGAAACCGTTCCGAGCGCCGCCGCCACGACCTCGTCCGCGAGCGGGAGGGCAGCCGCCGCTTCGGCGATCGCGAGCGCGGCGACGAAATCGATCGCCGCCGCATATCCCGCCAGCGGGACGCGGAACAAGGACGTCCCGGCGGGCCTCCGGATTTCGACCATCGAGCCGTCCGCTCCGAGCGACTGCCGCCCGAGGAGGCGGTAGTCGGAGCCCTCGGCCGACCCGAACGTCACGAACCGCGCCGAGGGCGCCCGACGAAGCTCCCGAACGACGGCAGCGTCGTCCGCGTTTGCGACGGCGACGCCGCCCGGCCGCACGGCCTCGAAGAGCGAGCCCTTCTCGCGGGCGACGTCGTCGATCGAGCCGCCCACACCCCCGGCGTGGGCGAGGCCGATATTCGTAATCGCGCCGACATCGGGCTCGGCGATCGCGGCCAAGGCGGCGAGCTCGCCAGGGACGCTCATGCCCATCTCCAGCACCAGGAACTGCGTGGCAAGCTCCACCTGAAGGACGACGGCAGGAACGCCAACACGGTTGTTCAAATTCCCTCTTGTCGCATGACAAGGGGCGATCGCGCGAAGAATCGCCGCACAAAGCTCTTTGGTCGTCGTTTTGCCTGCGCTCCCGGTGATGGCGGCGACGCGACCCGAGGGGTTCGCGGTCCGCCAGGCTCGGAGGTGGGCTCGGGCGATCGCGCCCCAAGCCCGCAATGTGTCCGCGACCTCGACCACGTCGGCTCGGTTCGGACCCCCGGGAGCACGTCCGGATTCGACGATCACGAGGACCGCCCCGGCGTCGATCGCCGCTTGCACGTACTCGTGGCCGTCGTGACGCTCGCCGCGCAACGCCACGAACGCGCACCCGGGCGCAACCGCCCGGCTGTCGGTGGTCACGCCGCGGGCGATCCGGCCACCGCTCGCCACGACGATACGACCTTCGGCGGCCTCCGCCGCGGTTCGGGCGTCGAGGGAGGCACGATTGGACGGGATTGGCGTGGCCATTTCGGGTCACTCGGAGCGCCGGCGACGAGTCTCGAGCGCTCGGCGAACCTCGGTTCGATCGTCGAACGCGTGCTTCACGTTGCCCATGATTTGATAGCCTTCATGACCCCTTCCGGCGACGAGGACGACGTCTCCGGCGTCGGCGGATCCCAGCGCGAGGTCAATCGCCTTTCTGCGGTCGAGCTCCACGAGCGGCTCCCGCCCCGCGCGACGAACACCGGCGGCGACGGCCTCGGCGATCGCGCGAGGGTCTTCCGTGCGCGGATTGTCGTTGGTCACGATCGCGACGTCGGCGCGCAGCCCGACGGCCTCCCCCATCGGGCCACGCTTGGTCGGATCGCGGTCGCCTCCGCAGCCGAACACGCACCAGACCCTGCCGCCCTTCGTTGCGGCGCGCATCGCGTCTAGGACCCGAGCGAGCGCGTCGGGCGTGTGCGCATAGTCGACGAGAACGGCCACGTCGTCCGCGGGGACGTCGCACCGTTCCAAGCGACCGGGGGCCCCGGGCTCGCACGACAGCGCGGCGGCGGCCCGATCGAGGTCGAGATCGAGCGCGTGGGCGATGCCCAGCGCGAGCAGCAGGTTGTCGAAGTTGTGGGCGCCGATGAGGCGCGTGGATAGCTGCACGTCACCCCTCGGCGTGCGGACTAGGGCCTCCGCGCCGCCCGAGTCGAAGCGCATTTCGCGGGGCACGACGTCGGCATCGGCGCCGGGACGCGCGCTCACGCGGAGGACCCCACCGCCGACCCGGCCGGCGAGCTCGCGGCCAAAGGGGTCGTCCACGTTCAGCACCGAAGCCGCGGGGCCGAGCTCCGTGAAGAGCCGGGCCTTCGCGTCGGCATAGGCCCGCATCGATCCGTGAAAGTCGAGGTGGTCCTGGGTGAGGTTGGTCAGCGCGGCGACTCGGAACCGCAGCGCCCAGACCCGGCCGAGCGCGAGCGCGTGCGACGAGACTTCGATCGCCACGTGCGTCGCGCCGCGCGCTCTCATCGCGGCCATCGCCCGCGCGATCTCGTCCGCCTCGGGGGTCGTGTGCCGTGCGTCGGCGTGCCAATCGGCGAACGAGTGACCGATGGTGCCGAGAATTCCGCAGCTCGCGCGCCCGAGCGCGCCGTCCACGGCGGCGCGGACCAGATGTGTCGTCGAGGTCTTGCCGTTGGTCCCCGTGATGCCCACGACATCGAGAGAGAAGGACGGATGGCCGTAGACGGCCGAGGATGCGTAGGCGAGCGCCGTGGTGGGATCGTCGACCACGATCAAGGGCACGCCAAGCGGGGATTGATCGACGACGCCCGGGGCGGCCATCACCGCAGCAGCGCCGTTCGCCACCGCTTCGAAAATGAACCGCGCGCCGTCGACGCTCGCCCCCTTTCGAGCGACGAAGAGTTCTCCCGGCTTCACCTCGCGCGAGTCGTGCCGCACGCCCGAGACGCTCGCCGCGGCGTCGCCCACGACCTCGACCTTCATCGGCAGTTCGCGGGCGAGTTCGTCGAGGCGCAGCCCATCGTGCAGCCGGTCGCGCTTCATGACGCGGGCTCGAGCACCACGCGAACGGCGCTTCCCTTCGCGACCCCGCTGCCGGGCGAGGGCGTCTGGCGCACGGCGCGGCCCCAGCCTTCGATTTGCGGCACGAGCCCGGCGTTCGTGATCGCCATGACGACGTCGTGGCCGGCCATACCTGTCGCGTCGGGCACGCGCACGGTTCCGGGCGCGGTGGGGCCCGACGGCTCCGCAGCGGGAGCGGCCGATGGCCGTGCGATTTGACCCTCCTTGATCGGGGAGCGGCCGGGCGCCCCGGCCCGATCCGACTCCGGCTTGACCGCGCCGAGGGTCGAGGCCTCCGCGGACGATACGACACCGAGATAAGACATGCTGGCCTCGGCCACGCGACGGAACACCGGGCCGGCCAGATCACCGCCGTAGCGCCCGATCGTCGGCTCGTCGAGCACGACCGCGACGACGATCCTCGGGCGTTCGACGGGGACGAAGCCCACGAACACCGCGGTATACTTTTCGTTCGAGTACTTCCCCGTCGCTGGATCGACCTTCTGCGCGGTCGACGTCTTGCCGGCGACGCGAAACCCGGCGATCGCAGCCTCTACGGCCGTCCCGCCTTCTTCGGTGACGGCCGTGAGCATTTCGGCGATTGTCTTCGCCACCCCCGGCGAGACGACTTCGCGGCGGACGCGAACGGTAGACTCGCTCGTCGCCTCGCCCCGGCCACCGACCACTTTCTGGACGAGGAGCGGCTCGAGAAGCTTTCCGCCGTTTGCAATGGCGCCCATGGCCATCGCCAGCTGGAGCGTCGTGACGGAGATCCCCTGACCGAAGCTCGCGCTCGCGGTCTCGGCGTCGTACCAGGCGCGTCCCCTCGGCCGAAGTACGCCGGTGGCTTCACCGGGCAGCGGAATGCCTGTCGGTTCGGCGAAGCCGAAACGGCGATAAGCCGCGTAGAGCGACGCCTCCCCGAGCTTGAGGCCGATCTTGAGCGCGCCGATGTTCGAGCTGCGGGCGAGGATTTGCGTGGGCGTCAGAAGGTCATTGACGTGCGTATCGTGAACGGTGATTCCGCCGACCTGGTAGACGCCATGCTCGCAGTCGATTTGATCGGTTGGCTTGAGTGAGCCAGCGGCAAGCGCCGCGGCGAGCGTGAATGTTTTCATTACGGAGCCCGGCTCGAACCGGTCCGTGACGGCGCGGTCGCGACGGGCATCGGGGTCGCTCTCGGCGTAGTCGTTGGGGTTGTAGCTGGGCGCGCTGGCCAGCGCGAGAATCTCGCCGGTCGAAGGGTCGACGGCGACGAGCGATGCCCCTTTCGTCTCGTACGTGCGCATCGCGGCATCGAGCTCGCGTTCGGCGGCCCGCTGGATCCCCTCGTCGAGGGTGAGCACGACGTCGTCGCCGCGGAGCGCCCGCTCGTCGTTGGCTCCCTCGAAGATGAGTCGTCCGCTCCGATCGCGCAGGCCACGCACGTCCTCGACCTTGCCGCGCAGGTGTTCTTCCAGCGCGAGCTCGAGGCCGTCTTTGCCCAGCCCGTCGGTGCCAACGAACCCCAGGACTGAACCCGCGAGCTCGCGCCCCGGGTAGTATCGATGCCCCTCGGCCTCGATCGAAAGCCCGTGGACCGGGCGGGCCTGCCGTTTTGCGTCCCCCAGATCGCGGATCGCGAGGGCCTCGTCGCCGCTGATCCGGCGCTTCAGCCACACGAAGCGGTGGCGGGGCTCGAGCTTCGCGTAGACCTCGTCCGCAGTCATCGAAAGGGCGTGCCCCAGACGCACGGCCGCGTCGCGGAGCACGCCCTCCTGAGCCGCTCGCTCGTCGACCCCCCGGAGCATTTCGGCGACGTCCGCGCTCACGCTCGGTACTTCTACGCTGACCGCGAGGGGCGTCCCATTTCGATCGTAGATCGTCCCGCGCTTGGGCTCGATGTGCAGCCGACGCTGGCGCTGCTTCTCCGCGATTTCACGCCACTCCGGGCCGTCCTCGACTTGCACGCGCCACGCGCCCGAGAGGATCGCGCCGAGCGCCAGGCTCATGACCCCGCAGAGCACCCCCATGCGCGCACGGATCCACCGAGCGCGCGCGGGGTCCAGGTTTCTCACGGCGGGCCCTCGGCGCGCGCGGCGGACAGGTCGACGCGCGCGGCTGCCGGAGACGATGATGCCCCCATCGAGACCGTCCGCTCGGGCGACGGCGAGTCCATCCCGAGGAGCGTGCGCGCCACAAGCTCCACGCGCTCGGGCGTCTTGTAGCTTGCGGCTTCTACCTCGAGGACTCTCTTGATCTCGCGCAGCCTCGACTCCTCCTGGCGCGCACGGCCGAGTTCGTAGCCGAGCTGCATGGTCTTGCTTCGCAGCGCGAGGTGGACGACGAACGCGCTCACCGTCGCGGCGGTGGCGAGGGTCCAGACGGGCAAGAACGCGCGTGGGGATCCGCTCATAGGTCCTCGCTAGCCGCGGCGTATCGAGCGGCGCGGAGCTTCGCGCTGCGCGCTCGAGGATTTTGAGCGCATTCTTCGTCGCTCGCCGCAAGCGGCTTTTTCGTGAGCGGAGCCCACACGGCGCCCGCGAAGGCCCGCTTGACGAGGCGGTCTTCGAGCGAGTGAAAGGCAATGATCGCAGCGATTCCGCCTTCCGCGACCACGTCGGGGAGCAGGGCGAGGAGAAGCTCGAGCTCTTCGAGCTCTCGGTTGACCGCGATGCGAAGCGCCTGAAATGTGCGGGTCGCGGGGTCGACCCCGCCGACGCGAGCGGGCCCGACCGCTCGAACGACGGCGCGGCGTAAATCGAGCGTCGTGCTCAGCTCGCCGGCAGCGAGGGCCTTCTTGATGCCCCGAGCGATGCGCCGCGAGCGCCGCTCTTCGCCGTAGCGGTAGATCACGTCGGCCAGCTCGTCGTCGGCCAATCGATCGATGAGCTCCAGCGCCGTTTCGCCTTCGTCCGGATCCATGCGCATGTCGATCGGGCCCTCTCGCCGAAAGCTCATGCCGCGTGCCGCGTCGTCGAGCTGCGGCGAACTCACGCCCAGGTCGGCGATGACGCCGTCCGCTCGCGAGATCCCGAGAGCGTCGAGCTGTTCGCGCAGCTGCGAAAACGTACCCCGCACCAGGGC
>JBAULD010000850.1:0-1518 GCA_049578005.1 Polyangiaceae bacterium | reverse complement strand
ACGTTCACGGTCGGCTTTCTGCCCCACCTCATCGTGGCGGGCATCTTGATGGTGCTTTGTCTCAAACAGCCGGACTTCGGAAGCGCCGTCGTCCTTCTCCTTCTCACCTTCACGATGCTGTTCGTCGCCGGCGCGAAGATTGGCTACATCCTCGGCGCCTCCATCCTCGGGGCCGCCTTCGGGGCGGCGGCGATCCGGTTTCGGGAGTACCGCTACGAGCGTTACCTCGCGTGGCTGCACATGGACGAGCATCGGCAAGACCTCGCCTATCAGCCCTTCCAGAGCGTGATGTCGTTCGGCTCGGGTGGCCCGACGGGGCTCGGCCTGGGCCGTGGCTTACAGACCCTCTACCTGCCGGAAGCCCATACCGATTTCGTCGCCGCGATTGTCGGCGAGGAACTCGGTTTCGTCGGCGTCGCGGGCTTGTGCGCGGCATACCTCGTCCTGGTCGCACGCGGGGTTCGTGCCGCGCTTCGCGCACCCGACGACTTCGGCGCGTTCCTCGCCTTCGGCCTGTCCACGATGTTCGGCGTCCAGGCGCTCATCAACGTCGCCGTGGCGCTCGCCATTCTCCCGACGAAAGGCTTGACCCTGCCGTTCGTGAGCTTCGGTGGATCGTCGCTCCTCGTGAACGCCGTCGCCGCAGGGATCCTCCTCAACATTTCGCGGCAGGCCGAGGGGCCCGAAACCCCTCGCGTCGAGGCGCTCACTCCCCCGGCGATCACCGAGACCGCCGCAGAGGTCGCGCCGTGACGAGGCCGCGGATCCTGCTCGCGGGCGGCGGCACCGGCGGCCACGTCTTTCCGGCGATTGCCGTCGCCGAGGCGATCCAAGCGCTCGCCGACGTCGACGTCGTATTTTGCGGGACGGCTCGAGGCCTCGAGGCTCGCGAGGTGCCCGCGCGGGGCTGGCGACTCGAGCTTTTGGACGTGGAGCCGATGAGAGGAAGGGGAGCTCCGCGGGCACTGCGCGCCGCGTTCGTCGCCGCGCGCGCGACCGTCCAGGGACTCGCGCTCGTTCATCGGATGAAGCCGCGGGTCGTGCTCGGCGTGGGCGGGTACGCCGCCGGCCCCGTCACGCTCGCCGCGGCGATGCACGGGGTTCCGATCGCGGTGCTCGAGCCGAACTCCGTCGTCGGCCTCGCCAACCGGCTCGTGGCTCCGTTCGCTCAGCGCGCGTACGTCGCCTGGGACGAGGCGGCCGGCCGATTTCGATCGAGCGCGCGTCGCGTGTACGGAGTGCCTTTACGCAAGGGTTTTACGCCGCGACCGTACACCCCGCGCGGAACCGGACGCCTGCTCGTCATGGGTGGAAGCCAAGGCGCCGCCGCGCTCAACGAGCGGCTGCCCGAGGCAGTGGCGCACCTCCAAGGGACCGTTCCCGGCATCGACGTCGTTCACCAGGCCGGACGCGACCGCGACGCGGCCGTCCGCGAGGCCTACGCCCGGCACGGCGTGGAGCACGCCGTCGTCGTGCCGTTCCTGGACGACGTGGCCGGCGCCATCGCCGACGCCGACC
>JBAULD010000849.1:0-11673 GCA_049578005.1 Polyangiaceae bacterium | reverse complement strand
CGATAGGCCCCGAGCCTTGCGCCGCTGCCGGAGATTTTCCGCGACGCGCCGACCGAGCTGCGCGGCGCCGACTTCGTCGCCGATTCCGCCAGTGGGCCGTTTCGACTTGCGCGTGGCCAACCCTTCCTCCATCTTTGCGAATGTATGGCGGATATCGCGAAAGTCCACCTCGCAACAAGGAAAACATCGCGCGCGTCTTGAACCTCTTGAACCCCGGCACCGAACGGGAAGCTGGCGAGATCAGCTGGTTCCACTAGACGAGACAGCGCGAGACACCCGGCGGGTACCCCCGGCGGCAGGAATTCGGAAACACGAGCGCGGGGCAATTCAGGAAATCCGATGAGCACAAGCAAAACGTGGAAGGAAGTCCTCGGGCAGCGCCTGCCGGCAGCTTGGGGCCGCGAGATCGACGTCTTCGAAACCGAGATCGAGCTGCGAAAAAAGGGCAAGATCGAAGAGAAGCTCTTTGCAGAGACGCGCCTGCGGCGCGGAGCGTACGGCCAGCGTTACGACAACGGGCAGCGCCACGACGGCGACAAGACACAGACGCTCGCCTTTCCGTCGGGAGACGCGACCAAGGGCCCGAGCACGCTCTGGGACGCACCCGGGATGCAACGGATCAAGATTCCCTACGGACGCGTAACGGCCGACCAGCTCGACGTCCTGTCGGAAGTCGCCGAGGAATACTCCGATCGGATCCTCCACGTCACGACCCGGCAAGACATCCAGCTTCACTTCGTGCACATCGAAGACACGCCGGACATGCACCGGCGGCTCGCTGCCGTCGGCATCACCACGCGCGAAGCGTGCGGCAATACGGTTCGCAACGTCACCGCTTGCCCCTACGCCGGCGTATGCAAGGACGAGCGGTTCGACGTGACGCCTTACGCCCACGCCCTCACGTTCTTCCTCCTCGGCCACGACGACACCCAGGACTTCGGCCGGAAGTTCAAGGTGGCGTTCTCGGGCTGCAAAGAGAACGCGTGCGGATTGACCAATTTCCACGACCTCGGAGCGATCGCTCGCACGCGTCTCGTGGGCGGCGAAACGAAGCGAGGATTCGAGCTCGTGGTCGGCGGAGGACTCGGCGCGGTGCCGCAGTCGGCCCAGGTCTTCGACGAGTTCCTTCCCGAAGAAGAGCTCCTTCCCATCGCCCAGGCGATGAGCCGCGTTTTTTCGCGCCTCGGCGAGCGCCAAAATCGCGCGCGAGCGCGCTTCAAGTTCGTGGTCAAGAAGCTCGGGATCGAAGAGACCAAGCGCCTGGTCCTCGAAGAGCGCGCGAAGCTCCGCCCCGATCCGCGCTGGACGGCATTTCTCGCCGATCTGCACAACACCGACGAGAAGCCTCTAAGGCCGCCGGGCCGCTTGCCGGGGGGGTTGCCGGAGGAGTTCGCCCGGTGGCGCGAAACGAACGTCGTGGCGCAGTCCCAGCCGGGCTACGTCATGGCCATCATCAGGCTACCGCTCGGCGACCTCACGTCGGAGCAGGGTCGGGCGCTCGCCGACATCGCACGGCGATTCACGGGCGATACGATGCGCACGACCGCAGACCAGAACATGCTGCTGCGCTGGGTCAGCGAGGCCGACCTACCCGAAGTGTACTCCGCGCTCAAGCGCGTGCACCTGGCCGAGCCCGGCGCCGGCACGATCGGCGATATCACCGCGTGCCCGGGCACCGACACGTGCAAGCTCGGGATCTCGTCGTCTCGAGCACTCGCCGCGCAGCTGACGAAGGAGCTTCGGGCGACCGGCATCGACCGGGACCCGAACGCCAAGCACTTGCACATCAAGGCCAGCGGCTGCTTCAACTCGTGCGCTCAGCACCACGTCGCCGATCTGGGGTTCCTCGGCGTCAGCCGTACGGTCGGCGGGCGGCGGGTGCCGCACTTTCAATTGGTCGTCGGCGGGCAGTGGACGAACAACGCGGGCTCCTACGGACTGGCGATCGGCGCGGTTCCCTCGAAGCGCGTTCCCGAGGTGGTCAAGCGTCTGACCGAGCGGTTCGCCAAGGAACGAACCGAAGGCGAATCGTTCGCGGACTTCGCCAACCGCATCGGAAAGAAGACAATCCGCGGGCTCGTCGAAGAGATGCAGCGCCTGCCCTCGTACGAGCAAGACCCGAGCAACTACAGCGACTGGGGCGATCCGCGCGAATACACGATTTCGGACATGGCGGAGGGCGAGTGCGCGGGTGAGGTCGTCCCGTACGTCGAAGTCGAGCTTGCCGCGGCCGAGCGCGAGATTTTCGAGTCCCAGGTTCTCCTCGACGAAGGAAGCGCCGGCGGCGCAGCCGCGCGTGCGTTCAGCGCCATGCTCCGCGGCGCGCGAGTGCTCGGCCGCGAACGCAACCCGAACATCGGCACGGAGCCCGACGAGATCGTCGCCGAGTTCCGCAAACACTTCTACGACACGCGCCTCTTCTTCGACCCCTTCGCCGGGCCCAAGTTCGCTCACTACCTTTTTCGCGCGAACGACGAGCGTGGCAAACCGGCGACGGCCGAGGCGGCGCACCAGCTCATCGAAGAGGCGACGCTCTTCGTCGACGCCGTACACCAGTGCTACACGCGGCTCGGCGCCGCAGTTCGAAGCTCCGTCGTCGCGGTCTCGCCGGGCGCGTAGCGGTATCCGAGGTAAGGAATGGACGCGCACAAACTGCAGCTCAAAATCTTCCTGGACGCGAACTCGGCTCGAGCCGTCGAGCTCGACGCTTTCGTACGCGTCTTTCACCATTGGATCAAAGCGCACGTCTTGCCCGAGCTCCTCATCGACGTGGCCAACTATGCCCATGTGCCCGAAGGGCCGGGCGTGGTGCTCATCGGTCACGGGTCCGACTACTTCATGGATCAGGGCGAGGGGCGGCTCGGCCTCCTCTACAACCGCAAGCGGGCCGGAGCGCCGCCCGCCGACCGGCTGGCCGATCTCGCGCGCCGCGCGCTCCACGCCGCGTCTCTTTTGGAGCACGACGCGGCGTTTTCGGGCAAATTGCGCTTTGCCCCCAACGACATGGTCTTCCGCGTCAACGATCGACTCGTGGCGGCCAACGACGACGCGACCTTCGCCGCCGTGAGGTCCGAGCTCGAGGCGCTCGCCCGGCGGCTGTTCGCCGGGCCGTTCGAGCTCACCCGGACCGGCAGTCCAAAGGAACTCTTCACCGTCCGCCTGACGAGCCCCACCCAGGCTTCGCTCGAGACGCTTCTCGAGCGTATGGGCGGCCCGCCCGCGGCGTAATGACCGTGCTCACGCGCCGCGCTCTAATCGCGGGAGCCTGCGCCGCGACGCTCGCGGCCGCGTGCCGGCCGCGAAACGGCGCCACGGTCCGCTTCGGCTTCATGACGAATCTAACCCACGCGCCCGCGATCGCGGGAGTCGCCTCTGGGCGAATCGAGCGGGCGCTCGGCGTACCAGTCGAGAGCCTCAGCTTCCGCGCGGGCCCGCGGGTGCTCGAAGCGCTCGTCGGCGATGCCATCGACGTCGGCGTTTCGGGTCCCGCGGCCGTCGTGTACACGCACGCGCGCCATCCCCACCTGCTGCGTGTGTTGTGCGGCTGCGCTTCGGGCGGGGCCTCGTTCGTCGTCGGCAAGGGGTCGGGGATCGCAGGCCCGCGCGATCTGCGGGGAAAGACGCTCGCGACGACCCAGATCGGCACCACCCAGGACATCTCACTCCGGAAGTACTTGGCCAGCTGCGGCTACGAATCCAACGAGCGCGGAGGTGACGTCGCCGTGACCGCGCTCGACTCGATGACGATCCTCACGGAGATGCGACGCGGAGCGCTCGACGGAGCGTGGCTCGCCGAGCCGTGGGCGACGCGCGCCGTGATGGACGCCCAGGCCGTACGGCTGATCGACGAGCGGGACCTCTGGCCCAATCGCATGTTTCCGACGGCGCTCGTCGTGGCTCGACGCGACTTCACGGAACGTCGGCCTTCGGCCGTGCAGGCGCTCGCTGCGGCGATGGCGGACGAGGTCGACCGCGCCCTTCGAGCCCCGGCCGAGACGCGCGACGCCGCGCGTCGTGAGCTCGCCCGCCTGCTCGGAAAGGCGTTGCCGCAGCGGCTGGTCGAAGACGCCTGGCGCTTCATCGACTTCACGCCCGACCCGCTGGCCGGTGCGCTCGATACGATCGCGGAGGACGCGAGGGCGCTCGGCCTCGCCCCGCGTACGTCGTGCCGGACGCTTTTCGGCTAAGAACACGGTAGAGAAGAACCGCCGTGGAAATCGAAAAGCACAAGCTGAGCCACGTTCAGGCGCTCGAGGCCGAGAGCATTCACATTCTGCGAGAAGCTGTCGCCGAGTTCGAGAACCCGGTGATGATGTACTCCATCGGGAAAGACAGCTCGGTGATGCTCCGGCTCGCTCAGAAGGCCTTCGCGCCGGCGCCGCTCCCGTTTCCCCTCTTGCACATCGACACCACGTGGAAGTTTCGCGAGATGATCGCCCATCGCGATCGAATCGCGCGGGAACTCGGCGTGAAGCTCATCGTCTACACGAACCCCGAAGGTCTCGCGCAGAACATCAACCCGTTCGACCACGGGAGCAACAAGTACACGACGGTGATGAAGACCGAGGCGCTCAAGCAGGCGCTCACGAAGTACGAGTTCGACTGCGCGTTCGGAGGAGCCCGTCGAGACGAAGAGCGCTCGCGCGCCAAGGAGCGCGTGTATTCGTTCCGCGATCGATTTCACCAGTGGGATCCCAAAAACCAGCGTCCCGAACTCTGGTCTCTCTACAACGGTCGAATCAACCTGCGGGAGAGCGTGCGCGTCTTTCCGTTGTCGAATTGGACAGAGCTCGACGTTTGGCTCTATCTCTGGACCGAGAACATCCCCGTCGTTCCGCTCTATTTCGCGAAACCGCGACCGGTCGTCGCCCGCGGCGGCTCGCTCATCATGGTCGACGACGACCGGATGCCCCTGCAACCGGGCGAGAAAGTGATGGAGCGCGTCGTTCGGTTCCGCACGCTCGGGTGTTATCCGCTCTCCGGAGCGATCGAGTCGACAGCCAAGACCGTGCCCGAGGTCATCCAGGAAATGCTCTTGACCGCGGTCTCCGAGCGGCAAGGGCGGCTCATCGATCACGACGAAGACGCTTCGATGGAGAAGAAGAAGCGCGAAGGGTATTTCTGATGACTACGGAGAGAGAGCTCATCTCATCGGACATCGATTCCTACCTGCGGCGGTATCAAGACAAAGAGCTTCTACGGTTCGTCGCGGTCGGCTCCGTCGACGACGGCAAATCGACCCTCATCGGACGCCTTCTCTACGACACCGGCTCGGTCTACGAAGACCAGCTCGCGGCGGTCCGCAAGGCCACGCAGATGGCCGGCACCGAAGTGGATCTCTCGCTCCTGACCGACGGGCTGGCGGCCGAGCGTGAGCAGGGCATCACCATCGACGTCGCCTACCGCTACTTCAGCACCCCTCGCCGCAAGTTCATCATTGCCGACACGCCCGGTCACGTTCAATACACGCGAAACATGGTGACGGGCGCCTCGACGGCGAACGTCGCCTTGATTCTCATCGACGCGCGCCTCGGCGTTCTGCAGCAGAGCCGACGCCACGCGTACATCGCGTCGCTTCTCGGGATTCCCCACCTCGCGGTCTGTGTCAACAAAATGGATCTCGTGGAATACGACCGAGCTGTCTTCACGCGAATCCGGGAGGAATTCTCGAACTTCACGCAAGCGCTCTCTTTCTCCGACGTGACGTTCTTTCCGACGAGCGCGCTCCTGGGGGACAATTGTGTTCACCGGAGCACGAAGATCCCCTGGTACGCGGGCCCGACCGTGCTCGAGTTTCTCGAGTCGGTTCCGGTTCACGAGGAGCGCAACCTCGAGCATTTCCGCTACCCCGTCCAATACGTGCTCCGGCCGAACCTCGATTATCGGGGGTTCGCCGGGCGCATCGCGTCCGGCATCGTGAAGAAGGGGGACCCGGTCCTTTCCCTTGCCTCCGGCCGGACGAGTCGCGTCAAAGCAATTGATACGTTCGACGGCGAGCGCTCGGAAGCGTTCGCGCCCCAGTCGGTGACGCTGCGCCTGGAAGACGAGATCGACGTGAGCCGGGGCGACATGCTCGTTCACCCGGACGACGCTCCTCGCGTAGCGCGGACGTTCGACGCGCAGCTCGTCTGGATGCACGATTCGCCGCTCGATCCCAAAAAGACGTATCTGCTCAAACACACCACGCAGATCGTCCGTGTGGACGTCGACCGCATCCATTGGCGGACCGACATGGACACGCTCGAGGACGTTCCGGCGCGGTTGCTCGGTCTCAACGACATCGGCCGAGTGACCCTCACCGCGCATCGCGCGCTCTTTCTGGACCCCTACGCCGGCAACCGCGAAACCGGCTCGTTCATTCTCATCGACTCCATCAGCAACACGACCGTCGGCGCCGGGATGGTCATCCGCGACGCGCGCGGCGCCACCGAGGGGCGGGCGGCGGGCGTCCCGACGCATCCATCCGTCGTCACGAGGGCCGACATTCTCGATTTCGTCCGGCGCCACCGGGTGTGCGTCCAAGGGTCGGTATCGGCGTCCGGCGCCCCGCAAGCCGCAGTCGTCGGCTTTGCCGCAACGGACAAATTCGAGATCGTATTCGACACGGCGGGCAGTTCGCGCAAAGTGGCCAACCTCCGGCGCGATCCGCGCGTGACCCTCGTCGTCGGGTGGGACGACGAGCAAACCGTGCAACTCGAGGGAATCGCCGACGAGCCGGCAGGCGAGGATCTGGAGCGACTGAAGTCCGTCTACTTCGGAGTCTACCCGGACGGAGTCGAGCGCCAGTCTTGGAAGGACATCACGTACGTGCGCGTCGTGCCCCGCTGGATCCGCTACAGCGATTTCAGGCGGGGGGGTCGGGTGCTGGAGATCGACGAAGCGGGACGGATTGCGGTCCGCGAGCACGGGCATCGCACGGTCGACGACGTCTAGAGCTTCGCGCCCGCGCGCCGTTTGCTCGCGATTCGCTCGAGCAGCTCTTCGCGGGTGACCCCCAATCGCGCCGCCGTTTTGTGGGCGAGCGAGGTGCGTGCAACGCCGGGCACGAACCGGTACGTGGGGCGCTCGAAGGCATCGAGTTCGACCTGGAGAAAGTCGAGCGCCGGAATCTCGCGCTCTTCGGCGAGCCTCGCCGCGAACTGCAGGAGGTGCGTCGTGACGAACGCCTGGACGCCGAGCTCCGGGAGGAGTGAGAGAACCAAACGCGCGATTTCTTCCCCCTCCGAAGGGTTCGTCCCCGAACAGAGCTCGTCGATCACGACGAGCGCGCCGACTTGGACCTCGTCGAATATCCGCCGAATGCGCAGGAGCTCCATCCCCAGATGCCCCTCCGGCTGATCGGCTCGGGCCTCTTCGAAGAGCGACGCAAAGAGGCCCGAGGCACGCGGCAAACGCCCGGACCTCACCGGCGCGAACAGCCCTGCCTCTGCGAAGAGCTGCGCGATGGCGATCGCCTGGAGGAGCCGGGTCTTGCCGCCCGAGTTTGGTCCCGTCACGACCACGAGCGCACCGTGCGGTGCTCGCACGTCGCACGCGACAGGCACGATGCCCGCGTCGAGGAGCAGCGGATTGAACAGTCCGTCGAGGCGGAGGTCGCCGCCGTCGGTGAGCTCGGGCAGGCTCACAGCCAATCCCTTGGCGGCGGCTCGATCTCGGAAGTTCAAGCTCGCGAGATAGGGCTCGATATCGCCGAGGAGCTGGAAGAGAAGCGCGACGTGGTCCTCGATTCCGGCGAACGTCTCGGAGAGCAGCCGCTCGGCGACCTCGCCCGCCGTCGTTCGGTACCCGCGGATGAGCAACACAACCCGAACGAAGAGGCGTCGCAACGCCGAGGCGTAGAACGGATTGCCGCTGTTTTCGCTTACGGCGACGATCTCCATCGCGCGCACTTCGCCGTCGGCGCCGATGCGCACCCGAAGGTCGAGCGATGCGAGGTGCTCGTCGTGGTCCAAGAGCGCCACGACGCGCCGATGAGCCGCGGAGGCCACGACCGACTCGCCGAAGGCGCGCAGGCGGGCCAGCGCCGAGCCCGCGCCCGCGAACGATCCGGCGATCCCCTCGAACGCCTCGCGAGCCGCTCGCAGAATCTCGACGCGCCGAACACGAGGGGCCGGCTGGCGTGCCGTGCAGAGGAGCGTCCGCAGTCGGACGATCGACACGTACGCAGCCTCCAAGGATTGTCGCATGTCCGGTCGCGATGCGAGCTCGGACAGCACTTCCCGTCGTACCTCGACGTCGCGCGGGTCACGCGGTGGCTCGCCGACGACGCGCGCGAGATAACGGGCGCAGGTCCGGTATGCGGTGCCGCCGATGCGGACCGCGAGCGAATGCTCGAGGAGCTCCTCGAGGTAGACGTCTCGGGCGAAGTTCGCCCGTCCCCAGACGGAAGGAGGGAGAGACGCCTTGTTGATGGCATCGTCGAACGCCTCCGTTGCGCCTCCGGCCGCAAACGCGAAGACGAGAGACTGGCGCAAGGCCGCCAGGTCCACGCGCACGGCCGCGTCGGCGCACAGGAGGTCGGGCACCGGGGTCACCGGCGAGAGATTCACAGGAAGATCGGAAGATGAAAACGGGAAAAGTTCCCGGCGCCCGGTCTTCCTTCCAAAAGCGCGGCTCTAACGCTCCACGTCAAGACCGAGGGCTTCGGTCAGGACCTCGTCGACCGAGTCGACGAAGACAAAGCGCAGGGCGTCTTTCACGTCGTCGGGTACCCCCTCGAGTTGGGGCTCGGTCCGGCGCGGCAGAATAACGAACCTCAGCCCGGCGCGGTGCGCGGCCAGAACCTTCTCTTGGATGCCCCCGACCGGAAGGACCCGTCCGCGCAGGGTAATCTCCCCGGTCATTGCGACGTCGCCTCGCGCCACGCGCCCCAGCGCATGCGAGGCGATCGCGGTCGCGATCGTCACCCCGGCGCTCGGGCCGTCCTTTGGGATCGAGCCGGCCGGAACGTGCACGTGCACCGTTTTCCGGTCGAGCGCACCCGGACGCAAGCCGAGCTTCTCGGAGTTCGAACGCAAATACGAAAGCGCGGCCTGCGCGCTCTCGCGCATGACGTTGCCCATCATTCCGGTGAGGACGAGGCGGTCCTCGCCCCCCTCCACGATCGAGGCCTCTACGAAGAGAATGTCCCCTCCGCCTTGCATCCACGCGAGCCCGGTCGCCACCCCCGGCCGATCGATTCGCTCCGCAACCTCGTCGTAGTGGTGGGGCGTTCCCAGATAATCACGGACGGACTCGGCCCGGACTCGCACCGGCCCGTGCGACGCCCCTTCGGTCACTGTCCGGGCCACCTTGCGGAGAACGCCGGCGAGTTCGCGGCCCAGATTGCGCACTCCCGCCTCCCGCGTATATCCGCGCACGATCTGGCGGACCGCCGCATCGTCGAACGACACCTCGTCGGGGCGCAGTCCGTGGGCCGAGATCGCCTTGGGGATGAGATGTCGCTGCGCGATGGACAGCTTCTCGCGGTCCGTATAACCGGCCACCGCCAGAAGCTCCATGCGGTCGAGTAGCGGCGCCGGGATTGTGTCCACGGTGTTGGCCGTGCAGAGAAGGAGGACGCGCGAAAGGTCGAACGGGACCCCGAGGTAGCTGTCCACGAACGCGTGGTTCTGAGCGGGGTCGAGCACTTCGAGGAGCGCCGCCGACGGATCGCCGTGGAACCCGACGCCCAGTTTGTCGACTTCGTCGAGCATGAAGACGGCGTCCGCCGCTTCGCAGCGCGATAGCCCCTGCAAAATGCGTCCTGGCATCGCACCGATGTACGTCCTCCGGTGCCCTCGAATTTCGGCTTCGTCGTGGATTCCGCCCAGAGCCAAGCGCACGAATTTGCGTCCGAGCGCCTTGGCGATCGACTGACCCAGCGAGGTCTTGCCGACCCCCGGCGGTCCAACGAGGCACAAGATGGGCTCGCGCGACGCGCCGGCCACGGTCGCATCCAGTCCGCGCTCGGCCCGTAACCGCTTGACGGCGAGATATTCGATGATGCGGTCTTTCACCCGGGTCAGCTCGTCGTGGTCCGCGTCGAGCACCGCGCGCGCGTGCACGACGTCGATCGGGCGTCCGGCGACCTTCCCCCAGGGCATCTTGAGCACCCAGTCCAAGTACGTGCGGATTAGCCCGTGCTCCGGCGACGCCGCGGGCGTCCGCTCCAAACGATCGAGCTCGCGTTCGATCTCTTTGCGCGCCTCCCCCGCGATCGGCAGCCGGTTGATCGCGCCGCGCAGCGCGCGCGCCTCCGTGGCCTCCGACTCCGGCTCGGCCAGTTCGATTCGGGGTTCGGCGGCTCGCCGTCGAACGGGCGCAGGCGGCGTCCTCGAAAACACGTCGCCGGTCGTCTCATTGGCAATCCGGTGCATGAGTTCCCGCACCGCGACTTCGTGCTGGAGATGGTCGATGAGCCGCCGCAACTTGGCCAGCACGCACGGCTGCTCGAGGATCTGCTGGCGGGCCTCCGTCGACATGGGGGCGGTAGACGCGAGAAGGTAGACGAGCTGGCGCGGATCGGTGACGCGGTCGACCGTCGACGCGAGATCGCTCGACGGCTCGGCCACGAGCGAAACGAATCGCAAGAAGGCCCGGCGGGCGGAAAGAACCAAGGCGTCGAGCTCCACGCTCTGCTGGACCGCGTCCGGGAGCCAGTGAACCCGCGCGATCAAATACGGCTCGGTTTGTACCCATCCGACGATCCGGACCCGCTGCAGCCCCTGGACGGCCACGCGAAGCGCGTTGTCGGGTCCGCGCAACGCGTCGTGCACGATCGCCGCGGTGGCGAAGGCATAAAGATCCTGGGGCCGGGGCAGGCGCGACTCGCTCTCACGAATCGCGACGAGCGCGACCAATCGATCGCCGCGGGTCGCGTCGTCCAGAAGCTTGCGCGAGCGGTCGTGGTCGATCGACACGGGCGCGATCGTCAGCGGGAAGACGACCGTCTCGCGGAGCGGCAGCACGGGGAGCGCGTCGGGAGTTGCGAACGCGCAGCTTTGGTCGCGGGTAGACTGGGTCGCGTCGCGCGGCGGCGTCATGGAGCGGGCAAGGGACGAACATGGCAAGCGACGCGCCGTCTCACCGCCGCATGCCCCTACCCGCGTGCCACGGGGCGCGCTCGCGCTTTCGCCGGTCCGCTCGACGGATGCGTTACGTCTTCGCGCGTTCTGTCCCGCAAGCGCTCGGCGACACTCTCCGGCCGCAGCGCGTGGGTGGCGTGGCGGCCCGGCGTGCGCGCCGCGACGTCCTCATCGCGTTGCCGGGCGGAGCAGCCGCCGCCCGGACCGACCTCGTCGGGCTATTTCTTCGTGTGACAGCCGAAGCAGCCGAAGCCCTTCTGGGTCTTCATGTCGAACGGCTGCTCGCCGAGGAGCGCTGCCATCGTCGGCTCGACTTGCTTGGCCATGAACTCGAAGACCTGGGGCCGCGTCTCCTGCAACTTCTTGAATCCCTCCGGAGTCGCGGTCAGCTTCGGCAGGCCCGGATTCGGCATCTTGAACTTGCCTTCCTTTGCGCCGGGGCCATGGCAGAGGCCGCACTTCGCGTCCGCGTACTTCTTCGGGTCGAAGTCGTGGAACATGGCGCCCATCTTCGGCATCACCGCGTTCTTCATGTACGCGATCTTCTGATCCTTGTTCCAGGTTTCCCACTGTCCGGGAGCCGGCGCCTCGGGGCCCGACGCCGACG
>JBAULD010000848.1:0-3221 GCA_049578005.1 Polyangiaceae bacterium | reverse complement strand
GCTTCAGGCAGGTGGCTTTGAACTTCCCTGCGGCGATGCGCTTCATGTGACCATGATAGCATGGTCATCTTGGGTCCGTGTTCCCGCTGGCTTGAGCCAGCCGTGCGGAGCACGCGCTCTCGACAAGTTCACCTGTTAGGTGTATCGTTCAAGGTGGATGATTTTCAAGGTCGTCATCACGAAGCTCGCGGAGAAGCAGCTTCGGAAGGTGCCGCAGCACATCAAGGACAACCTGATCATCTGGGTCAGCGCCGTCGAGCACGACGGCCTGGAAGAAGTGCGCAAGGCGCGTGGGTATCACGATGAGCCGCTGAAGGGGCGCCGAGCTGGACAACGATCTATCCGTCTCAGCAGCAGTTACAGGGCCATCTACGAGATCAAAAGGGACGCGGCGGAGTTCGTGTCCGTCGAGGAAGTCAACAAGCACGATTACTAGAGGGCACATGCGCAAGACCAAGGAAAAGAAAAGCGATGCGATGAAGCTGCTGGAGAAGCTCGCTGGTGGCCCACTCACCTTGGGCCGGGCCGTCGAGTCCATGCGCAGGAGCGAGGACCTTTCCCAGGACGTATGCGCCAAAAAGCTGGGCGTCTCCAAATCGCACCTATGCGACGTCGAGAAGGGTCGGAAGGTCGTGAGCCCGGAACGTGCTGCAAAGTGGGCGCGAACCCTCGGCTACCCGGAGTCTGTGTTAGTGCGGCTCGCGATCCAAGGTGAGCTCGATGCCGCGGGACTGAAGTACAAAGTCGCGATTGAGGCGGCTTAGGTCCGGCATCGTTGTCCTCCGCCGCAGGCGCAGAGTCTACGCCGGCCGCCCTCGCCCGTGCCCGTCCTCGCACTCGACCCAGTAGCTCCCGGTGCCGTTGAAGCAGCGGACGCGGGCGGGCTTGCCGCACTTGCAGGTAGTGATGGGGAACCTTTTCGCCGCTCTTGGAGCCGGGACGTTGTGGTTCTTCGCGTCGATGACCGGGTGGCCGCAAACCTTGCAGGCGGGCGGGTGAGACATTCGCGCTGACAGGTCGTAGCAGGTTGACCGGTGGCCTTGGGGGTTCTGGGGGGGCGGCCCAAGATGAGAACCAGCGAAAAGCTCCGTCAGCGCCGACGGGGCGTTTGTGGCGTCGCCCGGGACGAGCCGGAGGTGGAGAACGGCAACCGGGCCGACGTGTCGTCGACCCGTGCGATGGCCGAACCGTGTCGCCGACGCCGCGCGTTCACCGCATCAGCTGCAGAGCGACGCAGACCGGAGCGGGCGCGAGCAATGCGCAACCACCTCGTCACCGCTCTTCACCTGGGCGCCGGCTCGCTCCAGCTTAGCG
Organism: Polyangiaceae bacterium; assembly: GCA_049578005.1. Taxonomy (GTDB): domain Bacteria; phylum Myxococcota_A; class Polyangia; order Polyangiales; family Polyangiaceae; genus Palsa-1150. Next base: position 1,907 of record JBAULD010000848.1, on the reverse strand, counting down.
AGCGCCCGGTCCCGCGCCCAGTCGCTCGCCGCCCCTATGGCGTCGCGCACGAGCGTCACCCGATGCCCCGCTCGCATCGCCCCGCGCGTCGTGGCAGCCACACACGCGCCTGCGAACACTCCCAGAACGATCACCTCATCGGCTCCCGCTGCCCGCAGGAATGCGCCGAGCGCAGGGTTGCTGAAAGCATTAGCTTCGGCCTTCGAGACGTACGTGCTCGATCGCCTCACCACGCGCGGGTCGATTTCACCGCCGGGCGACCCCGCAATCGCCGCGCCACGCCGAAAGAAGTTAGCCATCCACTGCGATCGCGGGAACTCGTTACCGATGTAGACGACCTTCACGCCGTGCGCCGCGGCGGCCGCAGTCACCGCGTTCGTCACTGCGATCAGCCCCGGTACTTGTGCGGGCGCGATGGGCATGCGCCCATCCTCCTCGAGGAAGTCGCGCTGTAGGTCGAGGACCAGCACGACACTCGACATGGCGGCGCCGTAGCACGCGTTCGACTCGCGTGCGAGACGCGCAACGCCGCTGGAACGATCGCGCGGACGGCGCGCCGGAGGATGCAATCGCTCGGAATCTGCTGAAGCGGTACATTGAGCCAGACGCCATGGACCTTCCTTCTGAAGACGCCCTCCGTTGGATCGTCCGCACGTACGCCCGGCTGCGTGCCCGGCACGGTGAGGCGATCGCCGCGCCCGCGCTCGTCCTTCCGACCGCCGCATTCTTTCCCGACGAGTTTCGCGGCGACGCGCCGGGCGTCGCGCGCCTTCTCCGCCGCGTCATGACCTACGCGCCGATCGCGGACGACCTACCCATCGAGCTTGCCTTTCTCGCCACGGACGACGGCGCTTCGGCGACCGGATGTGGCTCGATTGCGTGCGGCTCCGGCCCGGGAATCCGGCCGCCGGCCCGCGGTGTCGAGGAGCTCGGGGACGGCTATCGCGTGTTCGTCACGGCCGCCGACGTTGGGCATCCCGAGCTCTTGACCACGTCCCTCGCGCGCAGTGTCGGCGCGCTGGTCCTCAGCGAGGCCGGAGAGGAGGTCGACGCCGAGGTCGCCACGGAGACGGCGGAGGTCGCGGCGATTGCCTGCGGGTTCGGCGTCCTTTTGGCCAACGGGGCAGCGGTATGGGCCAAGTCGTGCGGTGGCCTCCGCATGGCGTCCGCGACGGCTCTCTCGGTCGAAGAGGCGGCGGTCGCGCTCGCGCTCTTCGTCACCGTGCACGACGTCAAGGAATCCGAGGCGCGCGCGCCCTTGCACACGACGCAGCGGGAGGCCCTCGACCTTGCGCTCGCCTGGGTCGCGTCGAACCCGCTCCTCGTCGAGGGGCTTCGCGAAAGTCCGGCGATTCTGGAGGGCGGGATGTTCGACATCGAGCCCGTGCGTGGGCTCGTGGGTCGCTGGCTTCACAAGCGCAGGATGGAGAGGGAACTGCGCGCTTCGCCGGTCCCGGCCAAGCCGGCAAGCTCTGAAGAGCAACGGCGTCGATTCGAAGAGGCGCGCGCGCTGGTCGACGAGGTGCTTGGAGGGGAGTGAGATCGCGGCCAGGCCCCCGCGCGGCAAGGACGCTCCTCAGTTCAAGGGTCCGGTCGCGGGTCCGGGTCGAGGGTGCATCGCGCCCCCGCAGAGAGGAGCCGTGTAGAAGCTGGCGGTCGCCGCCCCTCGAAAAATTCGTGGCTTCTCACCGCGATCGACGTGCGCCCTTCCCGATTAAGGAGGTGGAGGAAGCGAAGCTCGGCCTCCGACGCCTCCTTCCTTACCGTGAGGCCTCGCCGCTTCGAGAACAGAGACGCTCGCTCGATGAGCAGAGACGCTTTGCGAACGAGAAGTGACGCTTTGCCAATTGGAAACGCGACCTTTTCGATTGGAAAAGACGCTTCGCCGACCGAAACAGACGCTGAGT
>JBAULD010000847.1:0-2042 GCA_049578005.1 Polyangiaceae bacterium | reverse complement strand
GAGCCTACTTCTGTAGGCGAGCACGCTCGACGCCGGGATCGCGAAGCCATCGGCGAAAAGCACGCAGGCTTCTAAGAGGAGGTGCGGTTTCGGCCGCCTTGCTTCGCCTCGTAGAGCCGCTCGTCCGCGCGCTTGTACAGATCTTCTCCGGACGCCTCTTCAGCCCCCGTCGCGGCGACCCCCAGGCTCACCGTACACGGGACGATGTCTCGCTCGTGCTTGAGGGGGGTGGCCTCGACGATCCGACGCACTTTTTCGGCCGTCGTGCGCGCTCCGTCGAGTCCGACCTCGGGCAGAATGATCCCGAACTCCTCGCCTCCAGTGCGCGCAAAGACGTCTTCACGGCGTAGCCGTGGCTTCACTGCCGTGGCGATTTGGCGCAACAGGTTGTCGCCCGCGAGGTGGCCGTACGTGTCGTTGACCCGCTTGAAGTGATCGATGTCGAAGAGGATGAGACTCAGCGCACGACCGTAGCGCCTGGATCGGTTGAACTCGCGCTGAAGCGCTTCGTTGAAGTAACGGCGATTGAACACCTGCGTGAGGGCATCGACCGTCATCAGTCGGTAGATTTCCTCGTGGTATTGAACTTCGACGTTTTCGCCGGTCATAAACTTCAAGATCGATCGTCCGATCCGCACCTGATCCCCGTCGCTGAGGCTCTGTTCTCGGACCGCCACGTCGTTGACGAACGTGCCGTTCGTCGAGTCGAGATCGGCCACCCAGTGTTGGGTACCGTCGAAAGTGATCCGCGCGTGATGGCGGCTGATGCTCTCCTCGTCCAAAAAAAGGTCGTTTTTCGACGAGCGCCCCACTTCGAACGGCGCGATCCCGATCTGAATGCGCTTTCCAAGCTCTGGACCGTAAATGACGACGATGCACGCCGAGCCGGAACGCGGAGGCGACGCAAGGCCCACGGGCACCTCGGTCACCCGAGTGATGCTCGCTCTATCGGAGTCGCGGGTAGCCACCGATATTCATCGTACACGACGCTTCGGTGACGTGCAGCTTTGCGGTCGTTTTTCCGCCGCCACCTTGCACTTTTGATGCGAGCTCTCGATGATGCCCGCAATATTCAGCACCGCTCAGAGCGTGATCTCGCGCAGCGTGATCTTCGCGGGATCGGCAATGCCAACGCCCAGATCCGCGGCCGCCTGGATGTACGCAGGAGGACGCCCCTCGTCGGTCAGCGACTTGAGCCTGAACTTGGCGCGTGCCTTTTCGACGACATCCCAACCGATAGCGTCTAGAGAAACCGGATCGGTCGACACGTACACCGACTCGTGGGGTGTCACGTATTCGGGGTGCTTGTACAGCGGGCCGCCGTGCGCCATCACTTTGAACCCGTCGATGACGCAGAGACGCAGCCGGCTCCGAAGTACGTCTTGAGCCGACAGGATCGCAATCTGCGGACTGGCGTGATGGTCGTGGAAATCATGTGGGTTGACGCTGCAGCCGTGCGTCATGTTCTTGAGCGCACCCGTGTAGCCGCAAATCGAGTGATCTTTGATGAGCGCGAAGTTGATGAGCGCCGTCGATTCGGTGAGCGAGCGAACGAACTTGGTGTGCCTCTGCGTGCCCGGAATGTCGCGCCATTCCATCGTCGCGTCTTTGTTCGTGTGCCACGCCACGCCGACTCCCGCCGGAACGCCCCGCGCCGTGATGCGCGTGCCGTTCATGAAGCCCGGGTACTGCTCGAGCACGGTGATGTTCGCGGCGGGCACGCCGGAGGCGATCATCGCCTCGATGAACGGGAGGACGAGCTCCTTGTTCGTCGCCATGTTTTGGAGCGCAATGCCGTTGACCTTGACGCACACTTTGTCGTCAGGATGCACGAACATCTTTGCGGCTTCGGCGAGGTCGCTCTTGCCGGTGAGCTCCTGCATCGCGCGGCGGAGCATCTCTTTCGCGTCGTCAGGTTTGGGGTAAATGCCGTTCGACTCGAGGCAGCCGCTCTTCGTCACTTTGACCACGCGGCCGGGCGCGGCGAGTGGCGTGAAGCCGGCGGGCGGCCGGGCGGCCAGTTCTGGGGTTCGAGCGAGCGC
>JBAULD010000846.1:0-18816 GCA_049578005.1 Polyangiaceae bacterium | reverse complement strand
CTTCTGGGCGACGGGACCTTCGTGACCGTCGATGGATCCCCGCGCGGAAGCGCGCCGGCGCGCGTCGCCGTGGAGCCTGGGACACACGCGATCGTCTTCGTGTTTCCGGCCACGGGCGAGTCGAAGGGGGCATCCGTCACGCTGCGTTCAGGCGAGCGAGCCACCATGCGCGCCGACTTCACGGGAGCCAAACCCACGATCCGTGTGGAGCATTGACCGATGCCCGACTTCTTCGATCTCTCCCGCCGTCTCTCCCCCGACGAGCGCGCGACCCGCGACGCCGTGCGCGCTTTCGTCGACGCGCGCGTGATTCCCGGCATTGCGGAGAACTGGGAGCGGGGAACGTTTCCGGCAGAGCTCATCGGCGAGCTCGGCGAACTCGGTGTGCTCGGCTGCAACTTACGCGGCTACGACTGCGCCGGGTGGAGCGAAGTCGCCTACGGGCTCGCGATGCAGGAGCTCGAACGCGGCGATAGCGGCGTTCGCTCGTTCGCGAGCGTCCAGAGCTCCCTCGTGATGTTTCCGATTCACGCGTTCGGGGCCGAGGCCCAAAAGGAGCGTTACCTGCCGGGACTGGCCAAAGGCCGCATCGTCGGGTGCTTCGCCCTGACTGAACCCGATTTCGGCTCGAACCCGAGCGCGCTGCGCACGCTCGCCATCGACGACGGGAACGCGTACGTCCTGCGCGGGATCAAGCGCTGGGTCACGAACGGCACACTCGCCGACGTCGCCCTCGTCTGGGCAAAGCTAGGGGGGCCTGACGGCGACGTGCGGGGCTTTCTGGTGCCCGTCGATGCGCAAGGACTTCAGGCGCGGCCCATCGAGCGCAAAGTCAGTCTGCGGGCGAGCGCGACGAGTGAGCTCGTGTTCGACGATGTCCGCGTCCCCAAGGACGCGATTCTGCCTGGAGTGCGCGGCATGAAGGGCCCGCTCTCTTGTCTTTCCGCCGCGCGTCTGGGAATCGGTTGGGGCGTCGTCGGTGCCGCGAGCGCCTGCTTCGACTGCGCCGTCGATTACGCGAAAGGACGGGTGCAGTTCGCGGGGAAGCCGATAGCCTCGCATCAGCTCGTGCAAGCCAAGTTCGCGGAGATGCTCACGCAGATCACGACGATGCAGCTCATGGCAATCGAGGCGTCCCGCCTCAAAGAGGAGGGCAAGCTCCGCCCCCAGCAAGTGAGCATGGTGAAACGTCACAACGCGCGCGCGGCCCTCGAGATAGCTCGCGCCTGCCGCGACGTGCTCGGGGCCAACGGAATCACCCTCGACTACCCGGTGATGCGCCACATGTGCAATCTCGAGACGGTTTCGACCTACGAGGGGACCCACGACGTGCACACGCTGGTCCTTGGACAAGAAATAACGGGGATCGCCGCCTTCGAGTGAACGCGGAGCACGAAGCTTCAGTAGGTCCCGTCGTTCGGCAGGCCCGTCGTGTCGAAGGCCCAATACGCTCCGTGATGAGACAGCAGTCTCACCGCCTGCGAGTAACCCCAAGCGCGCGCGTTGCAAGTGGTGTCCGCGCCGAAGACGAGCTCGCGCACGAAGGATTCCCCGCTGGGTTCGCGCGACGCCTCGGCGGGGGCCTTGACGAGGACGAGTGGAAAGGCGCGCGCGTACTTGCAGCGAGCATCGTACTCGTCCGGATCGAACTCCCATCCCCGGGCGGGCCACGCGGGCTGCGAGTTCGGCTTGAAGCGCACGGGGACGCTCAAGTACCTGGCGAACGCGAAGGCCCAACGACCGTGCTTGCGCGCAGCGTAGTAGGCCGCCAGGTGGGTCAGCGCCGGATTACGGAACGCCAGCGACCACGAATCCCAGATGACGGCCGTTACGGCGCCGCCGTCGGGCAGGTCGTCGATGAGTCGGGACGCGTCCCGAGTTTCCCAGCCGTAGATCGCGCAGTGGACGAGCGTGTTGACGCCCGCAGCCAGCCCGAGCCTCAGCATCCACGAACGCGCGCGGGCAGCCTTGGTCGCGTCGAGGAAGCGCGGAGTCGCTAGGACGGCGCCGAGCACCGCCCACTGAGCGAGCCGGGGGAAGATGAGGTGTGTGCCGATGAGAACCATGGGCGTAGCGAAGTAAGCCAGCGTCATCGCCGCGAAGGGAGCTACGAAGGGAGGCGTCTCTTCACGGGGCTCGTCCCACGCGCTCCGCCGCTTCCACGCGAGGATCGCCGCCCGGACCATGATCGCGATGGCCGCCCAGAGGATTATCTGGTCGGTGCCGTCGTGGTAGAGATCCGTGGAGTACGCGCCGAAGAAGACCAGCTTTTCGACCAAGGGCGGCGAGGTCCCCTCGATCGTGGGGTCTCGATACATCTGCGGATCCCAGTCGTACTGCCGCCGATAGACTTCGATGCAGTATGCACAGCCGATGAGAAGGGGCGCGGCGGCGGCCAACGCGCAGAGAACGGTTCGAACGGCCCGCCGTCCCGCACTTGCCGAGCGAGGCGACGCGCGCCACGCCGCTTCGAGAGCGAGCACGCCGCCGCAAGCACACAGAATCAACATCGCGAGGACATGCGCGAACGCGCACGCGATTCCGAGCGCGGCCACCGCCGCTGTGGAAAGGACCGTGGGACGGATGGCCGCGCGCGCGATGAAGACGAGGGCCCACGCCGTGATCGCAGTGGCCAGAACGTAGTTGACGAACCCCCAGCCTACCGAAAACGAGAACAGGATCGGGGTGAACAGCGCGGCGTACGTGGGAGGTCGCCGGAGGACGCGCACCAGCGCGACGACCGCGCCTGCCATCGCGAGCAGCGACGCGGCGACGACGATCCGACCCGCGAACTCCACCGGGAGTCGCGTCGAAAGCGTCGCCACGATTAAATGAAAGAGACCGTTATATGTGAAATAGCTGAGCTGAAACTCGGCGTGTTCTATCGCGCTGGGGTCGGCCAAGCGCCTTGCCACGCTGCTCAGGGCCAGGTGCTGGGGATAATCCACGCACGGGAGAAGCTTCGTGACGAAAAGTCCGCTGACGACGAGGGCGACGGACGTCCAGTAAAGGCGCGTCGCGGCGCGCGAATCGAGCGTCAGGTGGTCGACCAGGCGCGCCGGCAGCGGCCATGACTCGGTTTGCTCTACGGACGCCACCCTTTCGCGGAGCCGTTTACCTCAGTCGACCCCCGCCGGCCAAGCGGCGCATGAATCGTCAGGGCTTGCGTACCCGTCCTATGCGTGTAAGTGAATTTCACGTGGCCAGAAACCAACTCGCAGCAATGGCCATCGTCGCTGGAGCGCTCGCAGTCGGTGGGTGCAACGCGCAACGCCGCCAGGAGTGCGACAGATTCGTCGCTGCGATGAAGCCTCTCGACGATGGAACGCCGACCGCCGACCTCGTGGACCACGTGCATCAAGACGTCCAGGCCCTGAACCTCGAAGATCAGCCTCTTCACATCTACGCGACGAATTACCAGAACACACTCACTGTGTTGGCCAGCACCCTGCGCCTCAAGGCAGACCCGTCCGCGCCCGACGGCACCGACGACGTGATCAAGACGCGCCTCAAGGAGGCGCGCACGGACAGCGAGGACGTGCGGCGGTATTGCGCGCAGTAAGGGAAAACTCCGGCGCTACCTCGGGGAATCCAATCGCATGGTATAGGGCGGCCGATGCGGGAGCGGACGGCCTGGGTGGTTGCGCTCGTCCTCGCCATTTCGGCACTGGCGGCTTGGCGTGCAGCGTGCGTTCTCGCGGGCCCTGACGTCGACACGGACGCCTACGCGCACCACATGATCGCCAGGGCGATCATGGCCGACCCCCGCGATCTCGCCGTGCACTGGGTCTGGCTGCCACTCTTTCATTACCTACAGGTCCCGCTCGTCGCGCTCGGCGGCACGATGATGCACGTTCGTTGGGCCAATCTCGCGTTCGCCGCGGCCCTTCCGTGCGTGCTCTTCGCCTACGTGCGACGAACGGCACGCCCGGACGGAGACGCCGAGGTACCCCCGGACGCGACTGCGTTCATCGCCGCGATCTGCGCCGGGGCGTGTCCCATCGCGATGCAGATGGGAACGACGGCGCAGCCGGAGCCGATGTTCGCCCTCCTCGTCCTCGGAGTCGCCATCGCGTTCGAGCAGCGCCGCTATTGGGCCGCAGCCGCGATGCTCGCACCGGCCGTGATGCTCCGGTACGAAGCCTGGGCGGTGCTGGCGGCCGCAGGAGGCACGCTCGCCGTCGAACCGTTTTGGCGTCGTCGAGCGGGACTCGCAGCCGAGCCGGGCAATCCCCTTCGCCCGTGGATCTCGGTAGCGGTGCCTGTCCTTTTCATCGCGGTCTGGGCCGTACTTCGACGGCCCGTCGACGGGCAGTGGTTCGGGTTTCTCCGGCAGACTCACGAATTCGCCAACGGGGCCTTGAACCAAAAGAGCGGCGGGCCGCGTGGAGCGGCGGCACTCCTGCTCGACGCGGCCTACTACCCGATCGTCGTGCCCGTTCGTGTGCTCGGCCCCGTTCTGTGGCTCGCGCCGTTCGGCGTGCTGCGCACCGTGCGCCAGCAGGGGATGCGGTTCACCCTGGTGCTTCTGGCGTGCCTCGGCTTCGTGTCGCTCACTTGGGTCATGCGATCGTCGCTCGGACTCGACCGACACTTCGTCGTCGTCGTTCCCCTCTACGCCACCTTCGTCGCGCAGGGGGCCGCCGTCGTGGCGGATTGGGCAACGCGCGCAGTGCGCCGCCGCGGCGCGGGCTCGGGAAGCTCGATTCGGGCCGGGCGCGCTTTTGCTTCGGCGCTGACCCTGATGTCCCTGGCGGGGCTTGCCGTCGAGCTCGACGTATGGATGGGGTTCTGGCGAGCGTCCATCGCGCGGGGCTGGCCCGAGCGGGCGGCGCTGGGGGCGTACCTGCGAACGCTTCCGAACGGCCCGACGATCTTTTGCGACGACGCGACGCTGGAGATCGCCAGCGGCCTCGACCGCCATCGCTTCGATCGCCGCTGGACCGACGATCCGCACACCTGGGACGGGGTGGCCGAGCTCGCCCGCGCCGAAGGGATGGTGTACGTGGCGACGTGGCGCCGAAAGCTGCGCGGCCACGAGAACGTAGGGGAGATCGTGTTCCGGGCGGGCTTCGACCCGGTCGACGAAGAATCGACCGGAGTCGCGGTCATGCGCGTCCCATCGGACGGCGGGCGCTCGGAGCGGTAGCCTCGAACGCTCGTCACACTCGCATGGACGACAAGAAAAGAACCTCTGGCCTGGCGCCGACGATGCGCCGACTTCGTGCGTTTCGAGGCTTGCTCGGCGCGGCGCGAGCCCCGATTGGATTTCAGATCCTCGGGCGCGTGCTCTTGCATGCGGCCCTCGTCGGCGCCACCGCGGGCTTGCTGGGGTCGCTCTTCTTCGCTGGGGTCGAGGCCACGCAGCGCATCTGGCTCGAGAGGTGGACGGGGTACGTTCCGCTTCGCGCGGGCGGCGAGCGGATTCTCGGCGAGATGAATGGGCCGGTCCCCTTTCGGCCGTGGCTGCTCGTCGTGGTCCCCGCTCTCGGCGCATTGATCGGTGGCGCTATCTCCGTCTGGATCGCGCCCGAGACGCGGGGGGGCGGGAGCGACGCCATCATCGAAGCATTTCATCGAAAGGACGGTCGGGTGCGAAAGCGGGTGGCCTTCGTCAAGGCGCTCGTGTCCATCCTGACTCTGGGTTCTGGCGGTTCGGGGGGTCGCGAAGGTCCGACGATGCAGATGGGGGGCGCGCTCGGTTCGCTCGTCGGCCAACTCCTGCGCGTAACCGATCGCGAGCGTCGCATTCTGCTCGTCGCCGGAACCGCCGCGGGCATGGCCGCCGTTTTCCGCACGCCGCTTGGAGCGGCGCTTCTCGCCGTCGAAGTCCTGCACCGCGACGACTTCGAGACCGACGCGCTCATCCCGAGTGTCCTCGCCAGCGTCGTCGCCTACTCGGTGTTCATCGCGTTCTTCGGGGAGGCGACGCTCTTCACCCACGCCCCCTCCTATCCCTTCGTGCCGCAGCACTTGCCGCTCTATGCCTTGCTTGCCCTCGGCATTTCGTTCGTGGCGGGCGCGTTCCTTTCGACCCTGCGGTGGGTGCAGTCGACGACGCGAAGTCTCCCTATTCCGGAGTGGAGCAAGCCGGGCCTCGGCGGGCTGGCTCTCGGGCTGTTCGCGACTCCAATCATCCTCTTCATCGGACCGCACCTCGGACAGCCCGGGCAAGGGCTCGGTATCCTCGGAGGCGGCTACGGTGCCGCGCAGCTCGGAATCAGCGGTGCGTCTTGGTTTCCGCTGGGATGGCGCGGCGTCGAGCTTCTGGCGCTTCTCGGTGCCGTCAAGATCGTCGCCACGTGCCTCACGGTCGGGAGCGGCGGGAGCGCAGGCGATTTCGGTCCTTCGCTCGTGATCGGCGGAATCTTCGGCGGAGCATTCGGACGGGCGGCGCAGACGCTGCTGGGCGATCCGCGAATCGACCCGGGGGCGTTCGCGCTCGTGGGGATGGGGACATTCTACGGGGGCCTCGCGCACGTGCCGATCGCGTCGCTGGTAATGACCTGCGAGCTCGCGGGGAGCTACGACCTGCTCGTGCCGCTCATGCTCGCAGAGGGGATCGCCTTCGTCGCCCTCCGCAATCGCAGCCTCTACTCGGCGCAATTCCCGACCAAGCGCGACTCCCCCGCGCACCGCGAAGACCTGATCTTCGACGTGCTGACCGGGGTCCGGGTGGGCGACGTCATCGTGCGCGACCGGACGCACGAGACGTTTTCCCTACGCACCCCTGCACGCGTCGTCATCGAGAAGGCGGCGGCGACCGCGTGGCAAGACATGTTCCCCGTGCTCGACGACGGCGGCGTCCTCGTCGGAGTCGTGGTCAGCGATATCCTGCGAACCATGGCGGCGAATCCCGACATCGGCCATCTCGCGATCGCGCACGACCTGATGATCCCGCCGGTCAGCGTCAAGGATACGGACGATTTACAGCGCGCGCTCGACGTGATCCTCGAGCACGGCGTGCGCGAGATCGTCGTGACCGACGAGGAGGGTCGCATCGTCGGCCTGCTCGACGAAGCGGACATCACGCGCGTGTATCAGAGCGCGACGGCCGGGAGACGAGCGTGAGGGGGAAACCAAGGCGCGCCGGAGAGAACCGCCGGGATCGCTACGATGCCCGGGTCAAAGGATGGTCGGACGCGGCTCACGAAGACCCTTTGCGTCCCTTGAGCAAGTCGCCGAACGTGCCGAAACCCTGGGGCGCCGCGGCGATTTTCTCCGCCTTGCGGAAACCCTCGAACTCGGCGCGCTCTTCGTCGTCTTTGAGAGCGCGGACCGAGAGACGCATCTTGCCCTCCCCGATCTCGATCACTTTCGCACGGACTTTGGTGCCGAGGGGAAAAGCCTTTCGAAGGTCGGCGCCGCGAGGGACGCCAAGCTCCACGGTCGGCAAGAGCCCCCTGCCCGCGCGCCCTTTCGTCCCGTCGATCTGCACGAACAAGCCGTAGGACTCGACCCGGTGGACCTCGCCGGAGACGGTCTGGCCGACCGCGACTTTCACCGCGTCCGTCTCGGTATTGCCTGTGACACTCACGCTTGCACCGACCGCGGCGGCCGCCTCGATCGTCGGTGCGAGGCGGACCCCGTTCTCGGGGTGTACGTCGACGACCCGCGCGCGGAACGTATCTCCCGCGGTGGCTTTGAGGCTTCCGTCGGGCGCCCGCAGGTCAAGCGCCTCGATGAAGCCCTGCTGATGCCCTTCGAGCTCGACGAAAACGGCTTCCTTCGTCACCTGTACGACGACGACCTGGAACGTTTCTCCCATCCGCGGCCTGCGCCTGCGCGGGGCCTCTCGACCGCCCTCTTCGAACAACGCGGCAAAGGACTTCTCGGGGGGATCGGAGCTGCTCATGCTGCTGATTTGTACCACGGCCCCTAGCCTCGCAACGGGCGTGTGCCATTATGAGTCGGGCAATCGTGAAGGGGCTTCGTGCATACGGCGCGGCGGTCGTGATGGCGGCAGGGGCCCTATGGCTCATGAGCGGCACCGCCCGCGAACACCTGGTCCTCGGAGGCGACGCGCCCGAGTCGATCGGGGCGCTCGAGTCGCGGGTCGCCGCCCGACCGAACGACGCCCGCGAAACCGAAGCGCTCGCGCAGCAATACCTCGATGCTCGGCAGCCTGGTCTGGCTATTGTGCTCGTCGAGGGTGCACCGGCGAGCGTTCGCGACGACGTGCGCACACAGCACATCTTGGCTCGAGCGCTGATCGACGCCGGTCGCAACGGGGATGCCTTCGCAGTCGAGACGCGGGTCCTCAAGATGTGCGGCGCCTTCGCTGAGGGCAAGTCGTCCGACGGATGCGACACGGTCTTGCTCGCGTCGGCGATGCGGCGGACCGACATCTTGCGAGAGTTACTGGCGCGCGGCATCGAGGACGCGCGGGCGCACCCGGAGACCAGTCTCGTCGCTTACCTGAATGCCACGCGTCAGGCTCGCGTCGCGCTCGAATGAAGGCGATAGCCTTGCCCTGCGCCTACTGGAGGTAGAGGGCCTCGGGCGACGTCCGCGCTCCCAAACCCGGGCCTGGAATCTGCACTCCGCCGTGTCGTGAACTCGTATCCTTCGCTGCCTCTCGAGGCGGCCCCGAGCAGCACGCGCGTACTCGTCGTGGACGGAGACGATGCCGTGCGCGCGCAGCTCGCGCTGCTTGGACGCGAGAAACTGCTGATTGTCGTGGCGGTCGCGACCCCCGCGTCCGCCCTCGCCGAGGCCGCTCGGGGCCCATTCGACGCCGTGTTCATCGACGCTTCGCTTGGGCCGGCAGCCATCGCACTCGCCCACGACCTTCGCGCCGCGCCGGGGCACGAACGCCTTCCGCTCGGGTTTCTCTCCGACCGCGACGACATCGACCGGCGCGTGGAGGCGGCACATGCGGGGGCGTCGCTCTTTCTGCCCAAGCCCGTCGACCCCTACGCCTTCGGGGCCGCCGTCGAGCAGATGCTCGCTCTTGGTCGCAAAGACAAGATGCGTGTGCTGATCGTGGACGACGATCCAGCGTTCGTGGCGTGCGTCGCCGCCGTCCTCGAGCGCGAAGGGATTCTCGTACACTCCGCGCCTGACGCGCGGCGGCTCGTGGAGCTGCTCGACACGGTGCACCCCGACCTCGTGCTGCTCGACGCGATCTTGCCGCACGTCAGCGGCTGGGACGCGATTCGCATCGTTCGCACCGCACCGGAGCACCGGGACTTGCCTATCCTCTTTCTCACGGGCCGTACCGATCTGCCGAGCCGCGTCGCCGCATTCGAAGCGGGCGCGGACGATTACCTGGGCAAGCCTCTGGTCGACGAAGAGCTCCTCGCCCGTGTTCGAGTGCGGCTCGACCGCAGGCGCCTCATCCGTGAATTGGTCGAGCGCGACCCCCTCACTCGCTGCCTCTCGCGACGCGCACTCCTCGACGCCCTCACGAGCCGCCTCTCGGAAGCGCGACGCCACGGACGTCCGTTCTCGGTGGCGATACTCGACGTGGACCGGTTCAAGCGCGTGAACGACGCGTACGGGCATCTGGTCGGCGACCAGGTGCTCATGTCGCTGGGGCGGCTGCTCAATGCTCGCTTTCGCCTCGAAGACCTGCGAGGCAGATGGGGGGGCGAGGAGTTCGTTCTCGCGTTTCCGGGCGAAGCCGGATGCACCGCGGGCGCGGTGCTCTCTCGCGTGCTCGACGAGTTCCGCGCCCTTCCTTTTCGAAGCGAGCGCGGAGAGCGCTTCTACGTGACGTTCAGCGCGGGCGTGTCCAGCTTTCCGAGCGACGGCGCCACCGCCGACGCCCTCATCCGCGTCGCCGATGCCCGCCTGTACGAAGCCAAACAATCGGGCCGAGGACACGTCGTCATCGCACCGGCCGACGCCTCGAGTTCCGATCGACTCGGAGAGTCACGGGCCTGACTGCAATGCGTTTCCTCGAGGTTCGACAAAACCCCGCTACACTACGAAGCGCTCAACCCCCGTTTTTCCGGAGCCCATAGACATGTGCGGAATCGTTGGTTACGTCGGCGCGAAGGACTGCGCCACAATCCTCGTCGAGGGGCTCCGCCGCCTCGAGTACCGCGGCTACGACTCGGCCGGGCTCGCACTTCATACTGGACGCGAACGCGGCATCGAAATCGTCCGCGCCGTGGGCAAGCTGGCCAATCTCGAGGCCGCACTCAAAAGAAACCCGCTGGCCGGGACAACGGGCATCGGCCACACGCGGTGGGCAACCCACGGACGCCCGAGCGAAGCGAACGCCCACCCGCACGTCGCCGGCAAAGTGGCCGTCGTTCACAACGGAATCATCGAGAACCATGTCGCGCTGCGGCGCGAGATCGAATCGATGGGGGTCCGCTTCACGAGCGACACAGATACCGAAATCGTCGCGCATCTGGTCGACCACGCGTTGCGCGCAGGTGCTCCTCGCCTCGCCGACGCCGTGCGCGTGGCGCTCGAACGGGTCCGGGGCGCCTACGCGATCGCCGTTATCGCGACGGACTCGCCGGGGGAGATCGTCGTGGCGAAGGTAAGCTGCCCTCTCGTGTTGGGGCTCGGCGACGGTGAGATGCTCTGCGCGAGCGACGTACCGGCCCTGCTCGCCCACACGCGCAACGTCGTCTTCCTTCACGACGCAGAGATCGCGACCCTGACGCGCACCGGCGTCGAGATCGCGACGCTCGACGGAGCGCCCGTGCATCGCGCGCCGAAGACGATCGAGTGGTCGCCCACTCAAGCGGAGAAGGGCGGGTACAAGCATTTCATGCTCAAAGAAATCCACGAGCAGCCACGGGCCGTGGAAGACACGCTACGCGGACGCGTGGACCTCTCCGAGGGGGACGTCGTCGGCGAAGAGATCGGGATTTCGGCCGACCTCGCGAAGTCGATCCAACGCGTCTATTTCGTCGCTTGCGGAACGAGTGCGCACGCCGCGATGGCCGGCCGGTATTGGGTCGAACAGCTCGCGCGCATCCCTGCGGTGGTCGAGGTCGGAAGCGAGGTCCGCTATCGGGACCCGGTGTTCGGCCCGGGCGACCTCGTCGTGGCGGTGAGCCAGAGCGGCGAAACGGCCGACACGCTCGCGGCACTCCACACGGCCAAGTCGCAAGGAGCGCACGTGCTGGCCATCGCCAACGCCATCGACAGCGCCATTCCGCGCGCGAGCCACGCCGCCCTCTACACGCACGCCGGCCCCGAGATCGGCGTCGCGTCGACAAAATGCTTCACGACTCAGCTCGTCGCGATGTTGCTTCTGGCCGTATATCTCGGCCGAAGGCGCGGGACGCTGCCGCAGGAGCAGGCCCGACGCATTCTCGACGCCATTGCCCGTGTTCCGCAGCAAATGCGCGAAGTACTCGGCGCGGGGGACGAGCTCCGATACCTGGCGAAAAAGCACATGCGCGCCCAGCACATGCTCTTTCTCGGACGCGGCTCGAGCTACCCGGTCGCTCTCGAGGGGGCGCTCAAGATGAAGGAGATCTCGTACATCCACGCGGAGGGGTACGCCGCCGGCGAGATGAAGCACGGACCCATCGCGCTCATCGACGAAGAGATGCCGGTGGTCACGCTCTGCCCGAAGGACGCCCATTACGAGAAGACGTTCTCGAACATGCAGGAGGTGAAGGCGCGCGAGGGTCAGCTCATCGTCGTCTGCACGCGGGGCGACCGCGACGTGCGGGCGCTCCTTTCGAGCGACGTCGACGCGCGCGGGTCCCGCCGCGCGAGCGCTCCGCCGCCGGAGCCGGACATTTTCGAGATTCCGACCGCCGCGCCGGAAGTGTTGCCCCTCCTTACCGTGCTCCCGCTCCAGCTCCTCGCCTATTACATGGCCGACTTGAAGGGGACCGACGTCGACCAGCCGCGCAATCTCGCGAAGACGGTGACGGTGGAGTAGTCGGGCGTCGCCCTCTTCCGGAGCGTCCGAGCCTAGCGTTCCAGCCCGCCGCCCATCGGCTGGGCTAGCTCGATGTCCAACACCGTGATCGACCAGGGCGGAAGGGGCTGGTCGAACGTCGAGGCGGCTTCGCGTACCGGCTGACTCGCGGTGAACCCGGCCGCGCCGCGCGCGTAGACATAGGCCTGGCGCGACGCGACAGAGCCGCACGCTTTGAGGTCGACCTCCGCGAGGAGGGCCGTGTCGGGCGAGAGGTTGATCGCGATCGCCACCAAATGCTTTCCCTCTTCGTCCCGCGAAGCAAAGAGGGACGCGCCCTCGGAGGTCGTCGCGGGAACGTACCAGTCGAGAAAGTGGCCGCCCTTGCCGTCGAAGTTCCGGTAAGCCAAAAAAGCCTGCGTGCTGGGCGCGCCTGGGGGGGGCAGGGTCCAGTAGAAGGCGGAGGTCACCCCGAATTGGGCGAATCGCCCGAGGGCCTCGGCCGTGGCGAGAGCGCCGGTGATGTGTTTCTCGCCCCCGAAATTCCACTCGCCGATCGAGATGCCGCGCCCGGGGTAATTTCTCTCCACCCACTCTCTCATTCTCGGCAAGAGCCGAATCGGCTCTTTGATCCACGACTCGTCGACGTAGGTCGGGTCCCAGAGGCTCCTCGTCGAGCGAAGGCGGAGGGCGGCGGTCGTCGGATCGGTTTCGTCGCTATAGACTTTGTTTTCCTGCGGGTAGAAGTGCAGGTCGAGCACGTCGAGAACACGCACGCCGGTCTTTTGCTCGTATTCCCGGAGCTTGCGCAGATACCACTCCACGAGGGGCACGTCGCCGTGGGCACGCCGATCGGCCCTGCGATCGAAGCCGCTGCTCGCGTCTTTCGCCGAGAAGAAGTAGTTCGTCCAGCCCCACTCCGCCGGTCCCGCGATGACGGCGTCCGGGTCAGCTTGTCGGATCGCGGTTCCGTACTGGATCGTCCGATCGAGCAGCTCGTCGTAGCCGAGGGGGTCGGGCCGAACGTCGCGGTGCGTCGTGCTCCAGAGCATCGGCTCGTTGTCGAGGATGTATTCGGCAACGCTGCGCGTACCGGCTTTCGTGTCCGCGGCGTGAATCGCGACGATCCACTTCTTCACCCACTCCGGCGGGGCTGGAATGCTCGTCCGGGTGGGAGGCCCCGGAGCGAACTTCGCGCCGGAAGGCGCGCGCTTGGTACCGTCACCGGCATCCGGATGCCACGGATCGGTCTTTCCTTGCGGGCCGTAGACCGAGACCGGGAAGGAGTACGACGTCGCGTCCTTGGCTACCCAGCCGAGAATCGGAACGGTGAGCGCCGTCGCCTTGTGGCGCTCCATGTTCTTCGCAAGAAACTGCGCGTAATCGTCGGCCGCGTGGTTTTCGAAGAACCAATCGCTGGCCTTGTTCGAGACGCGGCTCTCCCAATTGTACCGGGTGGAACCGTTGCCTCCCCAGCGGTGGGCGGTGGCGCCGAAGTCGACCGGCACCTGGCTCGCGTCGACTCCGGCGATACCGAAGATGAGCGGGCTGATTCGGGTCGCCTTCACTTCACACGCGATCCGAAAAGGAGCCACTTTGCCCGCCGCAACCGCAGGCGACGCCGCGGACCGCCCTCCGCCCGTCGTGAGAGCCACTTTGTCGAGCAGCACCCAGTCGCTGCCGAACGGCCGGAACGAGTGAAAGACGATGCGTTCGAACGGAATGCGATCGGGATTGAGCTCGGCCATCGGGATGACCACCTGCGTCCAGCCGTTGCCGAGGTCCGTCCGGTGGTCCGGCGAAACTTTCACCGGCCGAAGCGGCGTTCCGCTCGGCGGGTCGAGCCGGACCTCGAGAAAGTCGCCTTCTCCCACCGGCGCTTGCACACGAAACGCAACGCCGCCGAATTCTCCGCTCAGCCCGGGCTTGGCGAGAATCCATTCGCCGTCGTTGTCGAATCGCACCTTCGCCGGTTGGTCTTTGGGAAGCTCGCGCGTCGCGCCGCCGAGGTTCTGCCAGCCTCCCTTCACGCCGCCGTCGTAGATCGTTTCGGCCACCGCCGGTTCCGGGGGGGCGGACAGCGTGGCGTCGGGCACTCGCACGGTCGACAGCGAGTGGCCCATGCAGTCTGCGGCCAAGGTCGTCAACCCGGCGAGAAAGACGCAGCCCGCGAATTTCATCGGGCCCGCGGAGCGCTCATCGGACGGCCTTCTGCGGACTTCCATTCCGCGGATTCGCGCCGAGTATGATCGAACCGAGGATTCGTTCGCGCCCGATTTCCTTTATCGTTTGTTCGGCCGACCTGAAGGAAGTCTTTCCGAGGCTCACGCACAAGACGACCGCGTCGGCGTCACGAGCGACGGGAGCCGAAGTGGGATTCTCGAAGACCGACCGCAGCGCGATCACGACGCGCGCGCCGGAGTCGACGTGCTCGTGTACCTCGCGGATGTGATAGTCGATGAGGCGCATGCTGAGGTCTCGGAGGTCACAAACCACCGACGGCTGTCCCCGATAGCGCCACGAGAGCTGAGCGAAAAGGGCTGCAATCGGCAACGTGTCGGTCGTGTTGCTGGCGCCGACGACGGCCAGAGAGCGCCAGCCTCGTCGTTCGGCCGCAAGCCACAATCGCTGGAGGCGAACATCGTCCCACGCGTTCGGGGCACCGATTGCACTGGGCGCGAGCAGTGCAACGGATTGGTCGTCTTTCACGCGATTCCTATCGTACGGGGGGTCGAGCCGTCACAGGGAGCGATCGATCTCACCGAGCACCTCGAGCTTCAGCCGGCGCCGAACTTGCCAAGACTCGAGGACAAGTCCGCCGAAGATATCGGCGAGTGCGGCGACGACGAATGCGAGAAGGACCCCGCCGAGAAGCGCCCCGGCGGCCAGGAGCTGCGCCACCGGCTTCTTGGTCTTCGTGGGCAGCTCGGCCGGCGTTTGAATCGTGTATCGGTACTTGTAGGCGGTTCGCGTGATTTCGAGCTCGACGTTTGCCGCATCGATGTGCGCCATCGTCTCTTCGTACCCTTGGATCGCCGCTTCGAGCCTCGAACGCGCCAGCCGCGTCGGACCGTCTTCGACGACTGGCCTCGGCGTCGGCGCCGCAGAGCCCGACGGCGTCGCACTGCTCTCCGCCGGCGGCGCGGCGCCGCCAAATCGCGGTGGGGGAGCCGCGGGCTGCACGCTCGGCGTCGCTGCTTGCGCGACTTGCGTGGCGAGGTTTCGCTCCTCCTCCCGAAGGCGCAGAAGCTCCGGCGACGGCTGGCTGAGCGCTTCGATCTTCTGCTGCAAGGCGATCACGGTCGGATGCATCGGCGTCAGCGTGAGCTGGGCCTGCGAAAGCTGTTGGTGAAGCGAGTCGAGCAAGACCTGCCGCTCGTGCTCGAGCGCTTTGATCTTCAGCCTCACCTCTTCGAGCGCCAGCGATACTCCTGGATCGACTGGGGGCGCCGTTTCCACAGCAACTCGGGGCGGGGGGACGTACCCGCGAGAGGGCGAGGGTGCGGCCGCCACGGCCGGCGCCGCGGGGAGGGGAAGGGCCGCGATGAGGCACCTCTGGTACTCTGCGAGGGCAGTCTCGACCTTCTCGTTTTCGGCTTTGGCGTGATCTTGCAAGACGCCGATGCTGTCGGTGATGAGGGCGAGGTCGCGGTCGTAGCGAGCTTCCAAGAAGTTCTTCTGGACGAGCGAGACGAGATCGTACGCCATCTGCGCGCTCGGCCAGTCGACCGTCATCACGACAGTGGACTCGTCCGTGAAGATATCGAGCTTCTTCTCGAGGGTCGCCACCAGGACCTTCAGCTTTTCCTCGTCGGACGGCGGCCCGTACAGCCAGGTGGTGATCCGGTCCTTCAAGCGAAACACCGGGGCGCGCGACTCGTTGAAGCGGTCGGCCAGGTTCGCTTGCCGAACGAGCGCGACCAGGTTGTCGCGACGCATGATCATGTTCGCGACGTTCTTGGTGGGGTCGTCGACCTGGTCGATGTCGTGGGCTGAGCCGCTCAGCGCTCGGAGCGTCGACGGACGCTGCGCGAAGATCTTGACCTGCGCGCTGTAGGTCTTCGGCATCGTCGCGGCAGCCGTGATGCCCAACCCCGCGACGACGGCGAAGGTAGCGATCGCGAGCTTGCGGTGCCTGCGTCCCGCGCGCAGCACGAAGCCGGTGAGCTCGGTGAGCTGCTCGAAGTCCAGCCCGTCGGAGTCGGCGTCCTCGGCCGGCGCCTGCGAGAGCGGCGCGTTGATGTCGTGTTGGACCATGGGTGCGATGCTCCCCGCGCGCGCTGTGCCTCCTGCCCGCGACGGTACTAGAAGCGCATGGGCCGAGCGCGGACCGTCAGCGCGACGTAGGCGAAGACTGACCAGAGCTGGTTTGAGACCGTGTTCGATCCAAGAGTGCCATAGTCACTGTGCTCTTGCCAGAGCCCCTGGACCCCGAAGGAGAGATCGGTGAGGCGGTCCAGACCTAGCGTCGCGTCCGCCGAGCCGGTCACGAGCGACACGTCGTCGTACACGTCGCTACTCTGGGTCGTCTTCAATGCACTTATGCCGAGGTGCAGCCGACGAGAAGACGTGAACACGTCGGTCAAGTTGGCGCTTCCCTGGAGATACTCGGCGGTAAGCCCCGTGAGCGGATCGACGTTCGGAGCGAGCTGAGCATAGAGAGAAAGCTCGCTCGTGCCCTTGAAG
The DNA here is from genome assembly GCA_049578005.1 of Polyangiaceae bacterium. GTDB lineage: Bacteria > Myxococcota_A > Polyangia > Polyangiales > Polyangiaceae > Palsa-1150. Next base: position 2,288 of record JBAULD010000846.1, on the reverse strand, counting down.
CCGAAGTGATAGGAGAGCTGCGCGAGAGCCACGGGATAGAGGAGTGTCTCTTCCACGCCCAAGTCCGGGGCGTCGGTGTCGTACACGGCCGCCCCCGCGCCCAAGGTTAGAATCGTGGTGCGCGACAAGCGGCGGCGGAGCGTCTCGTCGAGCTGAACGCTCTCGACGCGCTCGCGACAGAGCGCCACCCCTGCCTCGGGGGGCACGCCCACGACGGGGACCTGCGTTCCCGTCGTGGCCACCGTCGGACACCCGCCCTTGGTCCGGAGTTCCTGCACTAGAACCCGCGTCGTGAGAAGGTCCAAGCGGGACGCGGTATAGGCGACCGAAGCGCTGGCACGCGGACCGTACTCTTCGGGGAGCTCGATGCGCGACGCGGGGTCGGCTCCCCCACTCACGAAGTAGTCCCCCGACAGCGAGAGCACGACGCGGCGACCCACGCCTTGGCGCAGCGTTGCATCCGTCGTCGAGCCGAACACCGTGATGACCCCCGGGTTCGGGACGGCGTTCAGCGTAGCCTGCTGCCCGGGGATCAGGATCTGCGTCTGCTGGAGGTACGCGGAGTCGAGCACTCCGTACATGGCCCCCTCGGTCACCGTGAAGCTGGTCGAGCGATGATGCCAGGCGGCGATCGCGTTACCGACGTTGATGAGTTGAGGGTGGATGCCCTCCTCAAAGTCGGGGAGCGTCAGCGTCGGCGAGTAGGTCAGCGTATAGGACGACAGGCGATCGGCGACGCGAACGCTCGCGGTCGGCGCCTCGACGAAGTCGACGCCCGCCCCCTGCCCCTGGGTGCCTCGCCCCCGAAGCGTCGTGACTTCGTTCAGCTCGAGTGTGCCCGCGTAGTCAGCAGCCAGGACAGCAGTCGCGATCATGGGTGGGCGAGCTGTCGCTACTCGACCTCCACGACGTCGCCGGGATGCAGCTGGAAGTCGCCGGCCCGACCGACATTGCGCGTCACGGCCTCGTACGTGAATCGGATTCGCATCGGCGTGGGCCGATCGCGCACGACATAAATGCTGCTTCGGGATGCGTACTCGGTGAGGCCCCCGCCGAGCGCCAAAGCGTGGGCGAGCCTCAGATCGTGCTCGAGCGGATACCCTCCCGGCCGGGTCACCTCACCGAGCAAGAGCACCGTCGGAGGCTGGGATTCGTCGATGTTGACCACCACGCTCGGCGACACGATGAAGTCTTTCAGGCGTCCCTCGAGCTCGGCGCGCAACGCCCCGGGACGCTTGCCCGCGACGGCGACTTCTCCGATGAGCAGGAGCGCCAGCCGACCGTCCGACCGCACGCGCTCGCGCACGGTCATTTCGTCGTGGCCGAGAACCCGGATGCTCACGACGTCGCCGACCTCGATCAAGTACTCGTTCCCGGCCATCAGCCGGTCTTGCGGGAGCTGATCGAACCATACGTACTGGCCGGGGCCCGAGCACGCGGACACGACGACTACGAACGCCAAGGTGGCCGCTCCAACCCCCACGCGGCGCGCGAGCGAGACCATCGGGACTTCGCTTCTACCGCTCAGCAACGCTCAGCGCAAGATGGCTCGTCAACCGTGCGTGTGTGTGTAGCTCTGCGCCAGCGCGGCGAATAGACCGGCGAAGACGACCAGGCAGCCGAAGACGACTGCGACGACCAGCCGCGTACGGCGGCGACGCCCATCGAATTCTCTCATCTCCGGGGCAAGCGATACGCTTCGCTCGATCGCGGCGACATCGATGGGTCGCGCGGCCACGTTCACGTAGCTCGGTGGAATGGGCCGAGGCGCGGGGGGTGCGGGCGCGGCCATGACCACCGGAGCAGGCGCCGGGCGCCGCTCGACTTCTTCGAGTCGGCGCTGAAGATCGCGAATCACGTGATTGAGCGGCGCGACCGCTTGCTCCACCGCCGTTCGCACGGTCTGATCGAGCTGATCGAGCTGATCGAGCCGATCGAGCCGATCGAGTCGGCCGAGCCGGGCCATCGCCTGGTCGACCAAACTCTGGACGATCGGCGTCATGTCTTCGCGGGTCGCGGCCGGCGCTGGGGCACCCGGTCGGGGCGCGGTTTGCGAGGAGGGGAGCGAACCGGAAGACGGTGGTGCGGGCGGTGCAGCGGCAACTTTCGGAAGCACGGCGGGCATCGCATCGACCATGGTTGCGCCTTCGTCGGACGCGCCGTCTCCCAGCGTCGGGAGGGCCTTGCGGACAGCCGGCGCAGCCGGCGGCGGCGCGTCGGCTGCGCCGTCCGAGAGCGTCGCGACGGACTTGCGGACGGCGGGTATCGGCGGAGGAGCAGCCGGAGAC
>JBAULD010000845.1:0-18108 GCA_049578005.1 Polyangiaceae bacterium | reverse complement strand
CGCGAGCCGAATCCAGATGGGCATGGGAGTGCGGGCTGCCGGCGTCTACGACGGACATTATGGCAGCGACCCGGGACTGGCCCAGGAAGCGGCGCGCGGAGCCTTTCCCATTCCGTACGGTTTCAATCGAAGCTACACGGCTGAGTATAACCGCGCGTCCTTCATTCTCGATAGCCGCCGACCGCGTCCGGCGCCCGGCTCCGGTCTGCTCGTCGAGGTTCAAGCCGAGCAGGCGACGGAAATCGAACGATCTCCGGCTGCAGGCTGGATACGATACCGAGGAACAGCGGGGGGATACCTGGACCTGAATCAGCGAGGTCGCGTGCTGGGTCTGGCTGTGACCGCCATCTTCGCCGATCCTACGGGCGACCAGCCCGTGCCGTTTACCGAACTCGCCACACTCGGAGGTGACGGGCCGATGCGCGGGTACTATCCGGGACGCTTGGTCGACCGCAGCGCGGCGGCGGCCACGCTGCACTACCTATGGCCGATCGGCCCGTGGCTCGGCGGCAGCCTCGAAGGGGGCGTCGGCAACGTGTGGGGTGAGCACTTGCAGGGCTTCAGGGCGGCGCAGCAGCGCTTCTCGGGCGCTCTGGGAATTTCGAGCTTGACTCCGAGCGACTATCCAATCGAACTCATTTTCGGCATTGGGTCCGAACCGTTCGACCGCGGTGGCTCGATTGACTTTTTTCGCGTCGCTCTATCGGTGAATCATGGATTCTGAGGGGCATCTCATTCAAGTTGCGTTCTTTGTGTTGCTCGCGGCAGCGGGATGTGGCTCCTCCGACGCGCGCTTTCCGTTGCGCGATCCGCTTTGGCACGATACCGACATGCGGCCCGTCACCGCCCGCTGTCATGCGGAGCCAACCCCCAAAGAACCGGACCATGTCTCCTGCGCTCCGGAGTCCTACGATGGGACACTCTATTGGGACGGTATCGACAGCCTACTCCTTCGCCCTCTATCGGAAGCCGTGGGCCTTGCGACGAGCGGCGAATCGACGAACGTAAACAGCATGGACGAGGTTCCCGACTCGGCCTGGTTCACGAACCGACTCGGCGTTCGTCGCATGAGCGTGGATGAATTGCGCCAGAACGCGTGCCCGTCCGACAAACTGCTCGATCCACAAAACGCGGCCGACGGCGCCTGGTTGATCGACAAAGGAAAGACCAGCGGGTCGACGGCCGGGTTCCGTATCAATGTTCCTGGGAAGGGCAAGTATCTCGTGAAACTCGAGGTGCGCGGTCCGGAGCGTCAAGGTGCCGCAACCGTCATCGGAGAGGCGGTGTTTTATGCCGCGGGGTATTACGCCTCGTGCGAACAGCTACTCTATGTCCGCCCTTCCATATTCAAGCTGGCGCCCGGTTTGGTCGCTGCGAAGGGTAACTTTGGCGACGTCTACCCGTTCGATCAGAAGTCGCTGGATGAACTCATCGCCAGCGGAACCACGCGGGCTGGCCTCCTGCGGATCACGGCGTCGTCCTGGGTCCCTGGATACCCGATCGGGCAGTTTCGGTACGAAGGGACTCGTGACGACGATCCAAACGACGTCATCCCTCACCAGAACCGCCGCGAGCTCCGGGGTGCCCGGCTCCTCGCCGCCTGGATAGACCACTTCGATTCGCGCGAGGGAAACTCACTCGACACGTGGATCTCCGATTCCAAAGGCGGTCCGCCGGACTCGTCGCCCGGCCACGTCCTGCACTACCAGATCGGCACGAGCGCCGCGCTAGGCAGCTCATGGGATTGGGACGACATTACTCGACGGCTCGGGTACTCCTACATCATCGACTGGCGCGACGCCGCCGTGGACTTCATCACGCTCGGTGCCGTACCGCGAGTTTGGGACCGCGTGCAAAGGGCACCGGGGCACGAGATATTCGGGTATTTCAACGTGGCCGATTTCGATCCGGAAGGCTGGAAAAACGAGTATTCGAACGCGGCCTTCAGCCGAATGACCGAGCGGGACGGGGCTTGGATGGCGCGCATTCTCGCCGGTTTCACCCCGGAAATGGTCCGCACCTTGGCTGACATGGGTCAGTTCAGCGACGCCGCAAACACCGACTACTTGGAGAGCGTGCTTCAGGGCCGCTTGTCGAAGATTCTGGAGCGCTACCTGACGCGATTGTCGTCGATCGCCGACCTGCACGTCGAGGGCGCTGAGCGTTTGTGCGGAGTCGATGTTGCCGAGTGGCGCGGTCTGCGCGACGAGAGAGAATTCCGCTACACAGCCAGGGTTTCCGGTGGCCCTTGGCTGCGCGTCGAGCGTGGTGCGGGCGCGCGCGTTTGCGTGACGCTCATGCACGAACGGACCGGCGACTATCTTCGGGTGCTCGTCCGGGACGGCGTTGCTGCCGGGCCGCTCATTGCGCACCTGGTTGATCTCGGCCCTAAGGCCGGCTATCGGCTGGTCGGGATCGAACGTCCGGATCGATGACGGCGTCGAGTGCGCTTCGAGACCGCCGCCGGGCGGGTCGCGGCGATTGGAGCACGCGGCTCAGAAAACCCCGTGCAGATCGAGAAGGCCGCCACCGGGCGCGGGCGCCGCGCCAATCCATACGCCCGGTCCTTCGACCGAACGGCGGTGGAGGTGCGGCACGAGTACGCCGATGGCTCCGCCGGCCAACGCTCCGGTGATGACGTCCGTCGGAAAGTGATTCCCGGATCGGACGCGCTCGTAGCTCACGAACGCAGTAAGCAGTGTTCCCGCAGCCAGCGTGATCCACGGGCGAGGAGTTCTCGGAGCACGCACGAACGCGAGGTACGTTGCCGTCGCCGTCACCGAGGCCGTTGCGGAGGCATGGCCTGAGAAGAACGACAGCTGAAGATTAGTGTCGCTCGTGTTGTTGGGGTTCGAGTAGTCGAGTGGCCGCGGCCTTCGAACGGCGATTTTCGTCACGTCCGTGACGAAAAGCGTGAGCGAAAGAGACTCCGCGTACATCACAGCGTCGACCAAACCGGCGTCCCACCCGTCTCGAACGCCGGACAAGATCGGATCGAGAACGGCAAAGCCAAGAGCAGCGTAAAGGCCGATGTCGGAGTACGTGCTGGCGTGCGGATCGATGGTCTGCGTGACCGCGCCGCGGTCGATCGGCAAGAGGTTGCTGATGTCCACCTTCATTGTCGTCGGGTTTACCGGCAGCGGTTGGGGCCGGATCTCGCCCGTCGACAGAATTAGGTCGGTAATGCCGGCGGCACCTGCGGCGCCGCCCGTGAGCACGATGTCCGTGACGGGATCGATCTTGAAATGCTGGTCGATCTGCCAGGCGAGTTCGTCGGCGTGTGCCATCGACGGCGCCAGCAAGGCCCCGGTCAGGATGAAGACGGAGGCGAGACTCTTGTCCATGTTGCGTCAGATGCCGAGCCCCCTATCGTGTGACAGTCACGATACCGTCTGCGACGCATCCAAGTGAGAACAATGAGAACGGCACTGCCCATCGTCTTGCTTCTGGCCGCATGCGCAGGATCTGCGCCGCCGGCGACGCCCTCCTCCGCGCAAACCTCGACCGAGGCGTCCGCGCCCGGCGTGGCCCCCCGAGTGCGTGCGATCGTCGAGGCACCCGATCGACTGGAAATCGACCGAAAGCTCGACGGCGGACGACATCCGGCCGAGCTCCTGGCGTTCCTCGGCGTGGAGCCCGGAATGCGTGTCGCCGAGCTGGTCGCCGGTGCCGGGTACACCGCGGAGCTCTTGGCGCGCGCCGTGGCCCCGAACGGCATCGTCTTCGCGCAGAACCCCAAATTCATTTTGGAGCACGCTGAAGGGCCTTGGAAGGAGCGGCTCGCGAGGCCCGCCGCCAAGACGATTGTCCGCGTCGACCGGGAGCTCGATGACCCCTTGCCCGCCGAGGCCAAGGACCTCGATTTGGTCCTCGTAAACCTCGTCTACCACGATACCGTGTGGCTGGGAGTCGACCGCGACCGGATGAACCAAGCAGTCTTCGCCTCGCTCCGCAAGGGCGGCCGCTACGCGATCATCGACCATAGCGCGCGGCGTGGCACCGGCTTCGCCGACGTGAAGACGCTGCACCGAGTCGATGAGGCCGCCGTTCGGGCGGAGGTCGAGCGCGCAGGGTTCGTCCTCCGGACGGAGAGCAACTTTCTTCGCAACCCTTCGGATACGCGCGACTGGAACGACTCCCCGGTCGCTGCGGGGGAGCGCCGCGGGATGAGTGACCGCTTCGCGCTGCTGTTCGTCAAGCCATAGTAGGGAAGCGACGTAACGCCGGGCCTCGCGGCCGGTAGGTCAAAAACGTGCGAGACCTGACGCTCGAACAACCTCGCAAGCTCTTTCGCTTGCACCTTCCGCCAATCTTCGACGTGCGAGCGGGTGAGGGTCGCGTCGCGCTTCTTGGATTCGCCGCCCTGCTCCTGGTCATCATAACCGCGCACACCATCCTGGAAACGGCGCGAGACGCCCTTCTGCTCACCGGCCCCGGACCGCGCGCACTTGGGCTCGTATATGTGGCAATCGCCCTGTTCACTTTGCCGACCGCCGCGGTCGCCGGACGGGCAGGGTCGCGATTCGGGCCGCGCCGGGCGCTATCCATCACCCTTGCGCTGGCCGCGATTGCGACGGTCACGATGTATTTGATACCGACCAACCGCACTTCGGCGGTTGCCATCTACGTCCTCAGCGGGGTCATCGCGTCGATCGCGGTACCGCAGTTCTGGACTCTCGTGGGCACAGTACTCACGCTGGCTCAAGGACGTCGACTGTTCGGACTCATTGCGGCAGCCGGTGTCGTCGGGGGCGTCGTGGGCTCCGGGCTAGCGGCGATCATGATCCTCGTCGTCCCAGCCAAGACGCTCCTCCTTCTATCGTCAGGCATATTCGCCGCAGCAAGTGCCGCGATCGCGAGAAAGAGTCGCCCGGATCCGACGCTTCATTCCCGGGGAGGACCGTCGCGTCCCGTCGCCAATGAGTGGCTTCTGGTGTTTCGCGAAAATCCATTTCTGATGCGGGTTGCGGTCATCGTTTTTCTGTCGACAGCCACGCTGCTCACCGTCGACTATCTCTTCAAGTCGAGCGTCGCTCGAGCGCTGCCGAACGCGGAGATTGGCCCTTTCGTTGCGCGCTACTATCTGGGCTTCAACGTCCTGTCGCTGTTCGTTCAGTTGTTCGTTGGTAGCGCCCTCGTGCGAGCGGTGGGTATCGCGGGAGCGCTGGTGATAACGCCCCTCTTCCTATTCCTCGGGGCGACTTCGGCACTCGTGTCGGGTGGCGCCCTGATCGTCGTTTTGATTCTGAAAGGCATCGACGGCAGTCTGCGCCACTCGATCCATCGCATCACCGGCGAGCTCGTGTACCTTCCGGTGCCACGTGCAGCTCGCCAACGCATAAAGCCGCTCATCGACGGGGCGCTCGTACGAACCTCGCAAACCATCACCGGGGTCGTGTTGCTCGCCCTTGGGGGCACACGAGCGCTGGCCCCGCGGCCCCTGGCGCTGCTCGTGGCGGGGCTCGCCTTCGCGTGGCTCATCACGGCGGTGACCATCCGCCGTCCCTATCTCGATCTCTTGCGCAGGGCCATCGCGAGCGGGTCGCTGGACACTCGCGACAATCCCGATCCAATCGACCTCGAAAGCGCGCAGCTGCTCGTTCAGCATCTGGCTAGCGAAGATCCGCTCGAGGTGGTGGGCGCGATGAGTGCGCTCTCTCGCCGCGGACGGGAAGGTTTCGTGCCCGCGCTCGTTCTGCTTCACCAGGACGAAACAGTGTTGGTGGCGGCGCTCGAGATGTTCGGCGCGTCCGTCCGGACCGACTGGGTGCCGCTCGCCCGGCGGCTTCTCGAGCACCCGCGCGAAGGCGTTCGTATGGCGGCGGCGCGCGCTCTCGCGATGCACGAGGACCTCGACCCCACGTGGCTGGCGAACGACGCCGGACCGCGGGTCCATGGCTACGCCATCCTTCATCTTGCACTGCGCGAGCCGAGCGACAACTTATGCGCTCGACCCCGCATCGCTGCGCTGTTGCGCGAACCGACTGAATCGGGCGAGCCGGGTCGCCTGGGCCTCCTCGCCGCCATCGCCGACGCCCCCCCGACTCGGCGATTGGTGCCTCTACTACTGACGCTCGGCGATATTCCCGGCGGATCGACGGAGAGAACGGAGCTCTTCGCTCGGGCTGCGGCTCGGCAAGCGGACGAAAGGTTGATCCCGCGCCTCATTTCACTGCTGCCTACGGGGGGAGGACGAGAGGCCGTCCGAGCCGCGCTCGTCGCGATGAAGGAGCCCGCGTTCGACGCGCTGCACAGTGTCCTTTTGGACCCCACGCGCGCGCGAAGTCTGCGGATCCACATTCCGAAGTCGTTGGCACGTTTCGGCACGAGACGTGCCGCTGAATGTCTCCTCCGTAGCATCGAGACCGAACAGGACGGCCTCGTTCGTTACAAGTCGATCCGGGGGCTCGGCATTCTCGTCGACGGGCGAAACATCGTCGTGGACCGCGATCGGGTGGAGCGAATCTGTCTGCTCGACCTTGCGGACCATTTCTCCGTCCTGGCCTTGCGCGTGGCTCTGGCTGGCGAGCGTCATCACGCGAGCGCGGAAGCGCGGTCCGCCGCCGAGCGGCTCCTCATCGCGCTGCTCAGCGACAAGCTGCGACAGTCGCTCGATCGCGTATTTCGGTTGCTCAAGATCGCGCACCCGCGCGAAGCGATTCACCGTGTGTATCTCGCCTGTCTGTCGGGAGACGCGTATGCTCGGGCCAACGCTGGCGAGTATCTCGACGCGCTGCTCGCGCGCCGAGGGCAGCAAAGCCTACGCGCGCTCTTTCGGCTGATCGCGGACGACCTCCAGCCCGCGGAACGCGCCGAACGGGCCGCAACGCTGCTAGGGGCGCCCGCGAAATCATCTCTCGAGGCTGCCCTACAGATTCTCATTACGGACCCCGAACTGACCGTCGCGACGCTAGCCGGGATCGTCGCCCTCGAAGTCGATACGCCCGCGCTCCGCGCCGCCGTGCAGCAAGCGCGGCGCGTCCGGCCCGAGCTCGACCTGAGCGCCGGCCAGCTCCTCGACGGGGCAACCTCCGAATCGGCGGCGGCCCATGCGTGACAGTGGCGATACGCGGTATTTGCGTGTCTCGAGGGAGCTCTTTTTGGCGGCATTCGGCGCCCGTCTTGGGGGATTCGAATCGTGGGTCACCGACCGTCTGGTTTCGCTGCTCGAAGAGGACGAAGTACGCGCTGGCGAAATGCTGTTCGCCGCGGGCGATGCGCCCGAGTTTCTGTACTTCATGCGCGAGGGCCGAGTTTTGCTGGTTCGCCAGGGAGGGCGCCCGCGGGAACTGGATGGGAGGCATGTCTTTGGACTCGGCGACGGTCTTCTCGAACGGTCTCGGGCGTCTACTGCCACGGCGGCCACGAATCTTCACCTCATGAAGGTGCGCATCGACGCTTGGCTTGAATTGCTCGACGACAGTTTCGAGCTGGCGCGGGCTTCGATTCTGGAATTGGCGAGCGATGTTGCCCGTCTCGAAGAGAGGTTGGCGGCGTCGGAATCGGCTCGTAGTCGTGTTCCGACGCGGGGGCCAGTGCTGGGTTCGGTCCGAGTCCCGGGGGGACACCTCAATGTCATTGAGCGGATGGCGCTTCTCATGGAGGTGCCACTCTTGCGCGGGGGGGGAGTTCAAGCGCTGAGCGACTTGGCCGTTGCCTCGCAAGAGGTCTCCTTTGAGCGAGGCGCGCCCCTCTTCGACCGCGGCATTCAGCGCGATCGGATCTACGTGGTCCTCGAGGGAGAGATTGAGGCGTCGCGCGCGGCGCCGGACCTCGTGCGGACAGCCGGTCCCGGGGAGATTGTGTGCGGAGCAGCAGCGTTCGGCGAGCCGGCCGGGGCGTGGACGGCCCGGGGCAAGAAGACAGGGCGCGCTCTCGCCTTTCGGGTCGAAGATTGGTTCGATCTCATGGAGGAGCACTTCGACATGGTTCGCTCGGCCCTCGCGGCTTTGTCGGCGACCCGCGAAAACTTGCTCCTCGAGCTTGACGAGGAGTCGCCGGCTCAGCCCGGTCCAACCGGTTAGGCTCTTGGGCCTAGCCTTAGCCGAGTTCCGAGGGCAGGTGGGAATGCTGCGCAAGGGCCGCGCAAATCGCCTGTTCGAGGGCGTCGAGGTCGATGGGCTTGGCCAGACACGCGACCGCGACAGCCGAGAGCCCGGTGCGATCCCTTTCCGCTTCCGCCTGGCCCGTGAGGAAAACCACTGGGACGTCGCGCATCGCCTCCGCGCGCCGCAGACGGCTGACCATGGCCAGACCGTCGACCCGAGGCATCCACAAATCCGTCAAGATGACGTCGGGCCTCGACGTGTTCGCGAGACTAAACCCCTCTTGGCCGTCACGCGCGGTGATGACTTCGTATTTCTCGACCAACCATCTCGCGAGCGCGGTGCGGGTCCCGTCGTCGTCTTCGACGATGAGAATGCGCGGGCGGCGCAGCGTGGTCGATGCTTGGTCGGATTCGCGGGCACTCGCCTCGGGGAACGGCTCGGTCGAGGCTACGCGAAAGGCAAGGCGTCCGGCCTCTTCGACCAGCTGGGCACGGAGGTTTGCAGCCGCGGGGCTTTGCGGGTCTAAGTGGTTCAATTCCTCAGTGAGGGCGCGAACGATCGCCTCCTGGGCGCGGACGGCGCTCTCGCGAGAAAGACCTTTCTCTGGCGACATGAGCCTCCTTACGGTCTCGAGCAACGTGTAGGCCAACGGCGCTTCGCGACGGCATCTTCGCCGATCCCCCAAGATAAACGCCAAAACGCGAGGGGGGCGCAGATGTGACCCGTGCATGATGTGCAGCATTGCGCAAAATGCGCGCTCTTTCGCGAGCGAAAAGACGCCATCCGTTGCTTGGCCGCGGCCTTGCTTGGATAAAGGCATGGCCTCGTTCAAAAGGTTTCTGGTCGGAGTCGATTTCGAGCCTCCTTCGCTCGCGGCGCTCGACTGGGCGATCGAATTGGCGTCGCAGGTCGGCGCGAGCATCACCGTGCTCCACACGTATGAAATTCCGATCGTCGGAATTCCGGACGGCGCCTTCATCGCGAGCGCGGAATATGCGTCGAAGTTGATGAGCGCCGCGGACCAGGCCCTAGCGGCCGCGATTGGTCCGAGGCAAGGCCGAGGAGTCGAGGTCACTCGCCTCATGCGACAAGGTGTCGCCTGGGAAACGATTCATCAGGCGGCCGACGAGATCGACGCCGACCTGATCGTGGTCGGAACGCACGGGCGAAAAGGCATTTCACACGCCTTGCTCGGGAGCGTTGCCGAGAAAACAATTCGGACTGCGCGGCGCCCTGTCGTCGTCGTGCGTTCGACCGCGCGCTGACCGCCCAGTTCAAGCAAAAAACCCCTGCGGCCAACACTCCAGGCGCGCGCGCAACGCGGCGATGCTCTCCCCGAGGGGCCGCGTCGTATCGAGGACGAGATGGTCGTCCGGCGACAACTCGTCGACGGCTTCGTAGCGCGCACAGAATGCGTCGAAGACTTCCAGGCGCCCGTCGGAGACCCCGCGGTGGATGGCTCGTTGGGTCAATCGTGAGCGGCACACGGACGGATCAGCCCGACATTCGACGAACCGAAATGGAACATTGTGGCGGCAGGCGAGATCCTGCGCTGCGCTCCTCATTGCGCGCGACCCGAACGACGCGTCGATGACGACGGGGCGTCCCGAAGCCACGACGATCTCCGCACGCCTTAGAACCTCGGCGTAGACTCGGTCGGTGAACGCCGGCTCGTAGGCGCCGTGCCACGGCGGTTCATCGATTGGGCGTGCCGATTCGACGCCAAGCATTCCTTTTCGCGTCCGGTCTGCGTCGACGATGGGCGCACTGAGTTCAAGGCTGGCCTGCTCGGCAATCGTGCTCTTTCCAGACGCGATCACACCTCCAATCGCAATGACGGCGGGCAGGAGCATCGCTCGTCGCTCGGCGGAAAGAGCGAGCAAGAAGTAACGCCGCGCGTCACGTGACGCGCTCGCGGGCCCATCCCAACCTTCCCCGGCGACCAAGGCAGCGATCTTGCCCCTGACGTAAGCGCGATAACTCTCGTAGAAGTCCACGAGCGCGTACAGATCGAAATCGTTCGCATCGCGGGCGTAACGCGCCAAGAGGCGCTCGGCGAGGTCGACGCGTCCGTGAGCAGCGAGGTCCATGGAAAGAAACGCGATGTCGGCGCAAACGTCTCCAAAGCGAAAACGATCGTTGAATTCGATACAGTCGATGATCGTCGGCTTCTCCGACTGGCCCAGATAGACGTGCTCGAGACGAAGGTCGCCGTGGCCGTCGCGGATGCGACCGGCCTCAATTCGCTTGGCAAAAAGCTCGTCATGGCCGCGGACGAACGCCAGCTGCCAGCGGGCGATCTCTTCGCTCTCTTCGGGCGAAACGTACTTTTCTATTCGCCCCCGCGTTTGGGCGAGGTTCTCGTGGATGTTGTATTCGATGGCCTCTGTCGTGCCAAAAGCTGCCGTGGCTTGGTCGGTGCGTGCGACGGCGTGGAACGTCGCTATGCGCTCCGCGACCGCATCGATCGCGTCACTCGTGAGCCCACCGCGTGCGAGAAGAAGATCGGCACGGCATTCATCGGGAAGTCGCGTCATGTGTACCGCCCAGTCCACGATGGGACCCTCGGCATCGACCCGGCAACCGCCGTCCTGGCCGCGCCGGATCGGGACGACCCCGCGGTAGACCTCTGGTGCGAGGCGCACGTTGAGGAGCACTTCCGCGTCGCACGCGGCCTTCCGCTGCTTGACCGTTCGAAAATCGACAAAGCCGAGATCGACCGGCTTTTTGACCTTGAATACGTCCCGGTCCGTGAGAAACACGAGCGATATGTGCGTCTCGACAAGGTCGATTCGACCGGGGCGAAGCCCGCCGTACGCTTGCGGGCGAAGAAGGTCCACCTTGAGGTCCATGGGTCGTCTTGGGTTGGCCGCCGGCGTTGGGTCACTGCCCCGTGTAGCGCGGGTCCCTTTGATAGCGCGCCGCCCAGCGCAAAACATCGAGGTCCGCCACGAGGCCGAGGAAGCGCCGCTTTTCGTCGACGACCGGCACGAGGCGAACGTGGCCGCGCAGCATGAGCTCGATGGCCTCGATGAGCGGCGCGTATTCGGGAAGGATGGGCGTGCGTTCGTCGATCTCTCCGAGGGAGCGCACGTCGGAAGGCTCGGCGGCGGAAAGAATGCCGCGCACACGATCGTCCGGAGTCAGCACGACGGCGAAAGGGTAGCGATCCAGCACGCTTCGAGCGTGCGCCGGGGATACGTCCTCGCGAACGGCTACCGAGCGAAGCGAGCAAACGGAACCCACGGGCGTGCGCAGCGCCAGGGCTTCCGGGCCCAGGAACAGCGGTTTGTCCCGTGTGGCCTCTGCCTCAGCGGATACGCCGGGCGGGGCGCACGTCACAGCAATGACGGAAAACGTCTGCACGAACGGGCAGACAGCGCATGTGCTCGAATCCACGGAGCGGTAGCGAGACGGACAGAAGACACGTAGCCGTACGGTTCTGCCATTGCGTTCGAGAATGTCCAGACTGCGAACCGGAAGTTCGACGGGACCCTCGTGCCCTGACGGCATGACGAGACTCGGAGGCAACAGGCGTTCCGAACGAAACACCTCAAATTGCTGGCCCAATCGAAAAACTCGAGCGCACGATCTGCACATGCACGCAGAAATTGAGAGCGCGCGGACGACGTCAAGCGTCCGCGATCTCGCCTGCGGCGGGCGCAGACACGGTCACAGTTCCACTCTTGCGGAGAAGATCGACAATCGCCTTCTGCGGGCCCGGTTCGCCGTGGACGAGAAAAATCTTCTTCAGCCGCCCTCCTCGGCTGGCTTCGTCCGCGAAATCCAAAAGATCCTTTTGATCGGCATGAGCGCTAAATCCGTTCATCACGACGATCTCGGCGCGCACGTCGCGCTCGACGCCGAACACCTTGACTCGCGCTCGATGCTCGACCAAGCGGCGTCCGAGCGTGTCGGGAGCCTGGAAACCCACTATCAGCACGGCGTTTTTCGGGTCTTCGAGCGTAGCCTTCAGGTGGTGAAGCACGCGACCCGCCTCGCACATGCCGCTCGCTGAGATGATGATCGACGGCTCCGCCTCCGCGTCGATCGCCTTTGACTCTTCCTTGGTGGAAACGTAGCGGAGCTGCTCGAAGTCGAACGGCGACTCCCTGCCTTCGAGCAATGCCCGCGTTTCAGCGTCGAAGCACTCGGGATGAAGCTTGAAAATATCCGTAATTTTCACGGTGAGTGGTGAGTCGACGTACACGGGCATCGCAGGCATTTGACCTTGGCGTTTGAGCGCCTTGAGCGAAAACACGACCTCCTGTGCGCGCTCGAGGGCGAAGCTCGGGATCACAATCTTGCCTCCGCGCTTCGAAACGCGCGCCACCACCGCGGCGAGTTTCGAATTCATTTCTCCAATCGGCGCGTGCATTCGGTCGCCGTACGTCGACTCCATGATGAGAACGTCCGCGTCGGGAGGGCATTCCGGGTCCCGGAGAATCGGCATGCCATGGCGACCCAGGTCACCGGTGAACACGAGGCGCCGCTGCTCGCCATCCTCGTCGAGATCAAGCACAGTGATCGCGCTGCCGAGCACGTGCCCGGCGTCGAAGAAGGTGAGATCGACACCGGGCCCGATGGTCAGACGGCGATGGTACGGCAGCGAGATCATCTGTCCGAGGAGGCGCACGACATCGTCTTGGTCGTAAAGAGGCTCGACCGGTTCCATGGCCACTTGGTCCAGTTCGATTCGCTTGTTGATGTAACGGGCGTCGGATTCTTGGATCATCGCGGCGTCGGCCAGCATCGCTGCGCATAGGTCGCGGGTGGCGGGCGTGCTGAAAACAGGTCCTCCGTATCCGGACTTGGCGAGTATCGGCAGCGCACCGGAGTGATCGATGTGCGCATGAGACAAGACGACGGCGGTCAGCTCTCGCGGGTCGAATCCGAGAGTTTTGTTTCTCTCAATCGATTCGCGCCGCCTACCTTGAAAGAGGCCGCAGTCCAAGAGCACAGTAGCGTGCTTGGTCCGCACGATGTGCTTCGACCCTGTGACCGTTCTCGCCGCCCCTACGAACTCGAGCCTCATGTCCGCCACGATAGCGGCGGCCTTCCCGTAGAAAAAGCGAAGCGGAGTAGACTCGGCTCATGTCCAACCGCACCTCCCCGCCGGGGCGCCTCGCATACAAGGATGTTGACTTTCTCGATAGCAACGATGCTCGCCCACTCCGCATTCTAGCCGAGTACATCGAGCCGTACTCTGCCTTCCGCCGGGAGAGGATCCAAGACACGATCGTATTCTTCGGATCGTCCAGGCTCCGAGAGAAAGGTCCGCTCGGGCACTACTATGCAGCTGCGCGCGAACTTGCACGACTGGTGACGGAGTGGTCCAAGAGTCTCCCCCGCGGCGCACACAGATTCACGGTGTGCTCTGGCGGCGGAGGCGGGATCATGGAAGCCGCGAATCGCGGCGCTGCGGATGCGCGCGGCCGGACGATCGGGCTCAATATCGGGTTGCCGCACGAGCAGCGGCCCAATCGTTACGTTACACGCGAGCTATGCTTCGAGTTCCATTACTTCTTCATGCGCAAGCTTTGGTTCGCGCACCTGGCACGCGCACTCGTTGTTTTTCCCGGAGGCTTCGGAACGCTCGACGAACTGACGGAAATGCTGACATTGGCGCAAACGCGCAAGATCGATCAGAAGATCGCCATCGTGCTTTTCGGATCGAAATATTGGAACGAGATCGTCAACTTCGACGCACTCGAGCGGTACGGAATGATCGACAGCGCAGACCGCGACTTGTTCAAGTTTGCCGACGACCCCGGGACGGCGTTCGACATTCTGCGCACGTCTCTGGTGATTGACGCCGACGCCGAAGGCCCTCGCTTTGCGAAGTCGCGGACCTCTGGTTCTTCGGCCTGACGTGTCTGCTCGCTCAACGCGCTGAGGGCCGCGCCTGTTCCACCTCGAAGATCCTACTGCGCGTACGCGCGAAGGCATCCGCGTTCAGGCTGACTGAGTCGATTCCTCGCTCCACGAGAAATGCAGCAAAGTCCGGGTAGTCGCTCGGAGCCTGGCCGCAAATGCCCACCTTGCGGCCGTGTGCGTGGGCGACTTCGATGAGGTGCGCACACGACCACTTCACCGCATCGATACGCTCGTCGAACAGCGGCGCAACGGTCGTCGAGTCGCGGTCGACTCCGAGCGTGAGCTGGGTCAGGTCGTTGGACCCTATCGAGAAGCCGTCGAAAAGATTGGCGAACGATTCCGCCATGAGAATGTTCGACGGAATCTCCGCCATTACGTAAACCTCGAGCCCTCCTTGCCCTTGAGCGAGCCCACCCTCACGCATCGTAGCGAGGACCCGCTCGCCTTCGGTCGGCGTGCGGCAGAAGGGGATCATCACCTTCAGATTCGTGAGCCCAAAATTCTCGCGCACGCGCCGCACCGCGGCGACCTCCAGGAGAAACCCCTCTTTGTAGTTCGGATGGTAGTAGCGACTGGCGCCCCGCCAGCCGAGCATCGGGTTTTCTTCGTGGGGCTCGAACGGCGCCCCCCCGACCAGGCGCGCGTACTCGTTCGTCTTGAAATCGCTGAAGCGCAAGATCACCGGTCGGGGCCAGAAGGCCGCCGCCAGCATGCCGACGCCTTGCGCCAATCGATCGACGAAGTATTGCGTCTTGTCGGCCGCTCCAGCCGTGCGCGCGTCTACTTCGCGCCGCAGGTCGACGGGGAGCGTCGCGTAGCGCGTGAGGGCGAGCGGATGGACGCCGACCCAACTCGCAAAGATGAACTCCATCCGAGCCAGACCGACGCCGTCGCACGGCAGCATTGCCAGCTTCAAAGCGCTGTCAGGATCGCCGACGTTGAGCATGATCTGGGTGCGAGGCTTCGGCAGCTTGCCGGGATCGATCTCTTGTACCGAGAATGGCAGCTCGCCGTCGTAAACGTGTCCGGTCTCGCCTTCGGCACAGGAGACGGTGACGGGAGTTCCGGTCGAAAGGCTCAGGGTGGCGTTCCCCGTCCCCACGATGGCTGGAATTCCGAGCTCGCGTGCGACGATCGCCGCGTGCGAGGTTCGTCCACCGCGGTCGGTCACGATGGCCGATGCGACCTTCATGATCGGCTCCCAGTCGGGATCCGTAACTTCCGTCACGAGGACGTCGCCCTTTTTGACCTCCGCCTCCTGGCGTGGATCGCGTACGACGCGCGCCCGTCCGACCGAGATTGCGTCCCCGATCGCCAAACCCGTCGCGAGGGCGCGCCCGGGCCGCTCCAGTCTGTACATGCGAATCGTCGGAGCGCTCCGCTGGCTATGCACTGTCTCGGGTCGGGCCTGCACAATGAAGAGATCGCCCGTGCGACCGTCTTTCGCCCATTCGATGTCCATGGGGGTCGGCTCGCCACGGACCCGCGAGTAGTGCTCTTCGATACGGAGTGCCCACTTGGCCAGTGTGATGACGTCGTCGTCGGCGAGCGAGAAGCGTGCTCGCTCGTCCTCGGGAACACGTTCGGTCCGAACGCCGCGGTGGCCACCTTCGTCATAGACCAGCCGGCTCTCTTTGGCGCCGAGTTTTCGGCGGACCAGAGGACTAAAGCCGGCGTTTAGCCGATCCTTGTGTACGACGAACTGGTCGGGAATGACGCGACCTTGAACGACGCTCTCCCCCAATCCGAAGCTGGAAGTGACCAGTACTACGCCTCGATGCCCTGTGTCCGTGTCGAGCGTAAAAATGACCCCGGCACTCGCCAGATCCGACCGCACCATCCTTTGCACGCCCACTGATAAGGCAACGCGCATGTGCTCGAAATGCATGTCTTCGCGGTAGTTGATTGCGCGTGGCGTGAAGAGAGACGCAAAAGCTTTGCGGACCGCATCGATCACCGCTGGCGCCCCGCGAACGTTGAGGAACGTCTCCTGTTGGCCCGCAAAGCTGGCGTTCGGCAGGTCCTCGGCCGTCGCGGAAGAGCGAACGGCCACGTCGAGCGTTGCGCCGCTGGCGCGAGCCAAGGCGTCGTACGCCTGAGTGATTTCGCTCTCGAGGTCAGCCGGCATCGGCGCACGAGTCATGAGTTCGCGAATTCCATCGCTCCGGCGAACGAGGTCCGTCACGTCGCCTTTGCGTATGCCACGCAGCGCTTCGCCGATGGGCGTGGCCAGTCCGTTGGCCTCGATGAAGTAACGATATCCGGCAGCGGTAATGGCAAAGCCGTCAGGCACGTGGACACCGAGGGGCACGAGGGCGCGCAGTAGCTCCCCCAGAGACGCGTTCTTGCCTCCGACGCTCGAAACGTCCGAAAGACCTACGTCACGCAACTGTTCGATCCACATGGGCCACCTCGTCGGCCAGCGCTCTTGCGAGGGTCGTACCGTGGAGGACTTCGCGCCTCGGCGATGGCGCGATTCGAACGAAGTGCAATTGCTGCGTCCCTGCGCACCCGGTGCATTCTCGAAGCAACGAGTCCACATGTTCTCCGCACGGTACGGGCCCTGCTTGGAGGGTCCGCGGAGGTCAGCGACATGCTCGGTGCCCTGAATCACGACGAAATCGAACAGCTTCTCATGCGCGCGAGCATCGGCCGAATCGGATGCCAGGCCGAGGACCGCATTTACGTCGTTCCCATCATCTACGCGTACGACGCCGGTTGCGTCTACGCTCACTCGGCCGACGGGCTGAAGATTCGGACGATGCGCGCCAATCCAAACGTCTGCTTCGAAGTCGACGATGTCGTCGACCTCGCGCATTGGTCGAGCGTCGTCGCTTGGGGTACCTACGAGGAGTTGACTGGACCGCTCGAAGAGCGCGCGTCGACATTGCTGCTCTCGCGGTTCGGCCCGATGCGGACGAGCATAACCGCGTTGAAGCATCCGCGGTTGCACGGCATTGCTCAGGAAGGCTCGCGCACGAACCTCTTCCGAATTCTTCTCACGGAGAAGACGGGCCGGTTCGAGCGATAAGGGTCGAGACATGTCCACCGCGAATCGGCCGCCCCACGTTTGCTTGTTGACCGGGGGCGGTGATGCTCCCGGCCTCAACGCCGTAGTCCGCGCATTTTACCATGCCGCCGCCCGACGATCGATCGTCGTTTCCGCAAGTCGCTTCGGATTCGAGGGCCTTCTCGGCCGCGCCGATCTATCGCCGCTTCGCATTGAAGACGTTCGTGGGATCCTTCCGCGTGGCGGCAGCGTTCTGGGCTGCTCCACGAAGAGCAATCCGTTTGCTCCGCTCGCGACCGAAAGCGCCGCGATCGAAAGGAGAGCTTCACTGCACGCGCTCGTCGCACTGGCGGTCGACGGTCTCGTACTCGCCGGAGGGGACGGCACGATGGTCATAGCCCGTAGTCTGGGCGAGCTCGGCGTGCCCTGCGTCGGCATCCCCAAGACGATCGACGGAGACCTCGGCGCGACCGATCAAACGTGCGGAATCGATACAGCCGTGGAGACCGCCACGCGGGCCATCGACTCACTTCACTCGACGGCTGAGTCGCACCAGCGCGTGATGATCGTGGAGGTCATGGGGCGGACCGCTGGATGGATCGCTTTGCGGGCGGCGATCGCCGGGGGTGCCGACGCCGTGTTGATCCCCGAGATTCCATATGACCCGACCAGGGTCATCGCGAAGATAAGGGAGCGCGAAGCCCTGGGCCTCCGCTTCTCCATCGTGGTCATCGGCGAGGGCGCGGCGAGCATTCGCGGCCGCGCCAGCGAGGTCGAGCCCGCCCACGCGGGTCGGTTGGCCCGACTCGGCGGCGCCGGACAGAAGCTGGCCGAAGAGCTGGCCGCACTCGACGTCGGACATGAAGTGCGTGTTACGGTCCTCGGTCATTTGCAGCGAGGCGGAACGCCGACGGCGGCCGATCGCCTGCTCGGCACACGCTTTGGCACTCACGCGGCCGAGCTCTGCGCAGAACGGCGGTTCGGCCGGATGGTCACCCTGAGAGGCGGCGAAATTGACTCGGTGCCACTCTCCGACGTTCCCCGGGTCCCACGCACGGTCGATCCATCGGGAGAACTGGTTCGTTGTGCTCGAGCCGTTGGCATCGAACTCGGAGCGGCTTCGACGTAGGCCGAGGCCCCGAAACCTCACCAGCCGCCGCTCGCACCTCCCCC
>JBAULD010000844.1:0-3527 GCA_049578005.1 Polyangiaceae bacterium | reverse complement strand
TCCGGTGGTAGGTAATGGCCGTCATCCCGGCGTACGAGAAGACCGTGTCGTCGGGACTCGTCGCCGCAGGATCTCCCTCGTACGCCGCGCGAGCGTCCCTCCCGAGGAGGGCTCGGATCGCCGGGAGCCGCGACGCGAGGTCGCGTGTTACTGCCGTCGCCCGCCCGGCGCACGACTCACAAGGCTCTGTGTCGTGTCCGCAGTCGAACAGAAGTCCTATGTGAATCTGCCTCTCGAGCGCGCTCAGCGACGCGTCGAGGGTTCGACCGACGTAGTACACGAGCCCCTGCTCCGATACGTCTGAGGCCCCAAAGTGCCAGGGAAACAGCGCCGCCCGCAGCCCGGACACCACGTCGGTCAGCACTTCGCGTGAAGGGAGCGCGCGCCGCCCTTCTTTACGATGCTTGCCGTGAAGGAGGTCGTCGTTCGCCGCGCAGAGCGCTTCGACGACTCCGGTGAGCGACCAGGCCGAAGGATGCGTGCGCACGGCGGCAATCGGAGCCGGAGCGTTCATGTCGCGATTCCCTGTGCGTCGTAGACGCCCTCGAAAAGGATCGTGCTGAGGTACCGCTCGCCCGAGTCGGGGAGGACGACCACGATCGTCTTTCCCTCGTTCTCCGCTCTTTCGGCCAGACGCGCCGCCACCGCGACCGCCGCACCGCACGAGATGCCCGCCAGAATCCCCTCCTTACGCGTGAGACGCCGCGCGTAGTCGATCGCCTCCTCGTTCGTGACCAGCTCCACCTGGTCGACGAGCGACAGATCCAGCACATCGGGAACGAAGCCCGCGCCGATTCCCTGAATCTTGTGCGGTCCAGGAGTGAGCGGCTGGCCCGCGCGCTTCTGGGTGAGCACCGGGCTATTCGTGGGCTCGACCGCCACGGACAGGATCGGCTTGTTGCGTGTGTGCTTGAAGTAGCGGGACACTCCCGTGATTGTCCCGCCGGTCCCGACGCCGGACACGAAGATGTCGACCTGACCGTCCGTGTCGTCCCAAATTTCCGGTCCCGTCGTCGCCTCGTGAATGGCTGGATTGGAGGGGTTCTTGAACTGTTGCAGGAGCAGGTACCGAGACTGATTCGACGCCGCTATCTCTTCCGCTTTCGCGACCGCTCCGCTCATCCCCTTCGCCCCCTCGGTCAGTACGAGCTTCGCACCGTACGCGGCCAGGAGCTTTCGCCGCTCGATGCTCATCGTGTCGGGCATCGTCAAGGTGAGGGGGTAGCCCCGGGCAGCGGCGACGAACGCGAGCGCAATGCCCGTGTTGCCGCTCGTCGGCTCGATCAGCTCTCGGCCCGCACCGAGTACCCCCCGCTTCTCGGCGTCCAATACCATGGCAGCCCCGATGCGGCACTTGACCGAGTACGCCGGGTTGCGCCCCTCGATTTTGCCAAGGACGCGCGCCCTCGGCCGGCCGGGAAGGTGATTCAGACGTACGAGCGGAGTGCGACCGATGGACTGCGCGTTGTCTTCGAACCAGTGAGCCATGGGATCCTCGTTGGGCGCGGGCCGTCGAGAGAGACGACCTTCGCTCATGTCTACTGCAAAAGACGACCCTCCGCCAAAGGCGCTGAGCGGTCCAGCTTTCCCCATGGATGCACGCACTTGAACCGCTCCCGCACGCGCAGCGCTCGCAGGGGGCACACAACTCGTGCGCGCCTTGAACAGTCGGGCCACAGAATTCCCGGGGAAGGCTACGACACCATGTAATAAAGCCGCGCTTTCGAATGCTCGACAGGCTCGCAGTGGGCACATCGAGGCACGCCCAGGACGCTGGCGAGTTCGTAGGCGTGGCGCACCGCGCGGACGGTCGAGGAGCCGGGGAGCCCCGGATCGGCCATGAAGACTTGGTCGGTCGGGAGCCAGTTGCCGAATCGCAGGTCTCGCATGGCCCTCGCGAGGTCCTCGCGTACGCCGCTGAGGACGACGGGGACATTGAGCTCTGCCATGTCGTGGAGGAACCGCTCCAGTCGTTCGATGCACGGGAGGTCGGGGTTGCGCGCCCGATGCAACCGCAAGACGACCACCTTGGGGCCGCCGCCGACAACCCTCCGCAAGTCGTCGAAGTACCGATCGAGTTCGGGGGCGGCGCCGAAGAAAAGCTCTCCCTCGATGTCGTCGATGACCACCGACTCGCAACGGGGATCGGAGGGTAAGCGACGTCGAATCACGCCATCGGCGTCGACCGTAAGCTCGGTCGACCGTAGCCGCGCGGCTCGCGGAACGAACAGAACGATCGAGAGCGCTACGCCGATGAGGATCGAAAACTCGACGCTGACGAAGATTGCGCTCAGCGCCGTGACCAAGACGAGTGCGGCGTCGTACGACGAGGCGCGCAGTGCGTAGCCAAGGCGCCTCCAATCGACGAGTCGGGCGGCCGTGACCAGGAGGAGCCCGGCCAAAGCAGACTTGGGGACGAAGCGGGCGAGCGGCGCGAGAAAGAGGACGACGATCGCCACGGAGCCCGCGGCGAACAAGCCGGAAAGCCGACTTACTGCACCGGATTGAAAGTTGATTGCCGAACGGGTGAGCGATCCTGAACCAGGCAGGCACTGAAAGAAGCCGCCGCCCAAATTTGCCAGTCCCTCGGCCAAACACTGCCTATTGTAGTCGAGCGACTGGCGGGTTTCGGCAGCGATCGATTTCGATATGGCCAGAGCCTCCAGCAGGCCGAGGACGGCAATTGCGAGCGCCCCGCCGCCCAGGTCGCGAACCCAAACGAACTTGATCGCGGGGACATGAAAGGATGGCAGGCCCGCAGCCACGCGACCGACGACCGGCACGAGTGGTTTGCCCTCGGAGGTCACGGTGGACCAACCGCCGACAAAGGCCAGTACCGCCACCACGACCAGCGCCGTCAGCATGTCCACACGCGGCAATCGATACCTCGTGGCAACCCTCCGTGCGGCAACGACGAGCACGATGGTGCCCGAGCCCACCAGGAGCGCACGGCCGTTGACGTGGGGGTCGCTCGAGAACGACAGCCAAAGCCGGTGCAGCACCGATTGGTGACCGTTGCCGCGGTCAACCAAGCCAACCAGATTGCTCAGCTGCCCCAGCGCGATCAGCAGTCCCGCTCCGGCCATGAAGCCGAGCACGACGGATTCGGAGATGTAACGCGTCAGGTCTCCAAGCTTCAGCACTGCGATGGTGATCTGGATCGAGCCCGCCATGAGGGCGAGGAGGAACGTCGCTTCGTAGACGTCCATTCGCGCGTCGGGATCGAAGGACGCCAGCGCGCTGAACACGACGAGTGAAATGGCGTTCGTGGGGCCGTTGATCAAGTGCGACGAGGATCCGAAAACCGACGCGATGGCCGTCACCACGATAGCCGAGTAGAGACCAAAGCGCGGGTCGATCCCGGCGATCATGGCGTATGCCATCGCCTGGGGGAGCGAGATGGCCGCCACCGTAATTCCGGCGAGCAGATCCTTGCGGAGCGCAGCCGACGTGTAGCGGATGGCGATCATCTGCCGCGCCCCTTGCACAGGACGTCGAACAACCCGTTTTCCGCGAAGAACCTCTGT
>JBAULD010000843.1:0-26499 GCA_049578005.1 Polyangiaceae bacterium | reverse complement strand
TTCGATCGGAAGCTCCAGTCATTCTACGAAGTCGTGGAGAATCTCCTCAGCGACAGCCTATCGGAGGGACAAGCTTTAGGCGTGGTCGCACCCGGGGACGCACGCATGTTCGCCTATCTGATTCTTGGCGCGATGAAGGAGATACTTTACCAGGTAGTCCGTCGAGGCGTGGAGTACTCCGAGCAAGAGATCGTGCATGGGATCTACGATTTTCTGGGGCAGGGCTGCCTCCGTGTCCACGGCGAATCCACGAAGGGAAAGGGACTTGGTATCCGCCTAAAGGACGGGCGTAGAGCTACTCGGCGGGATGCAGGCCGGGTAGCCGTGGCTCGTTTGAGCGGCTCAAAGCCTTCCAAAGGACGAGCGCGGCGGAGAGTGCAGCCTGCGCGATGATGCCAATTCGATCGGGGTAAATTCCCAGGAGCTCCACGCGCAAGGATCCCAATGGATAGGACGGGATGAGCCCGACCTCTTCGAAGGAGTGGACTCCCTGACCTAGAAGAACGACCGCCGTCGCGACCAGCACTAGGGTGGACGCCTTGAAAAGGGTCTGCATCGGCAGGCGGAGGCCGAGCCGATCGACTGCGACCACGAGCGCGACGAGCAAGAGGGCGCCTGCAGACGCCCCCCAAACGACTGCCGACGGAGCGTCGATAGAAAGAGCCTCGAGAAATACGGCGGTCTCGAAGCTCTCGCGGAACACGGCCAGGAACGCAATCGCGAAGAGGCCGATCGCGCCCCCATCGAGCGCCCCGCGGGTCCGCTCTCGTAGATCCCCCATCGTTTTCCGCGTGATCGACCGCGCGTTGAGCCACAGCGCCGCGTGAAGGAGCATCGCGACGGCGACGAAAGCCAGGCAGCCTTCCAGTTTCTCGTCCATCGCTCCGGCAAGAACCTTGCGCCCAAGTACGAAGACGATAGCGCCGACCACTAGCGCAGACGTCCAACCGGCATGGACGAATCGGGCGCGAGCCACTTGCTTTCGCTTCTTTAGCACTGCCAACAATGCCGCGACGATGACCGCCGCCTCGAAGCCCTCGCGCGAAATGACCAGAAGTGCAAACCAGAACGCCGAGCCCTTGGCCGCGGCCGCGCGCGACCCCGATGCGCGCTCGAGGAGCGCAGTCAAGAGGGCCGCGTCGCCCTCGGCCGTGGAATCGCCGTGCTGAAGCGCGGCCCGGGTCGTGGTGAAGGTTGCCTCGAGCTGGGTGAGCGCTTCAGGGTCGCGGGCTCGCAGCCAAGGTTCGATGGGTTCGACGTCGTTCAGATAGGCGTCGAGGATGGTCTTCTCGGCTCCCGCGCGGTCACCCCGACTGGCCAGACGGACGGCGACCTCGACGTCGGAGCGGGCGGCCGCGAGGAGCGCGGGCGCATCGAGCGGCATGGACGTCCGCCGGAGGCAAGAAACTTCGCTTGCTCCTACTGCCCTCGTCAGCTCTTCGTCGGTTCGATTTGCGAGATCGTCGAGAGACATTCGCGGCGGCGCGTGGTCACAAGCCGGCTGACGCAGTGAGAACAAATAGAACGCAAGCGCCCATCGCTGTCGTTCGTCCAGACTCGCGAACGCGGGCATGGACGTGCCCTTGATCCCAAAGCGAATGACGTTGAACGCCTTGAACGGCGTGAGATTCGCCATGACCTCAGGCGAGTGGAAGTTCGCAGGCTTCGGGCTGAGAGCAGCCGCGGCTGGGCCGTCGCCGTGTCCCGAAGCGCCGTGACACCGCGCACATGCTTGAGCAAAGAGCACCGCCCCTTGCTCGAGATCCGGTGGCATCGACGGCTTTCGGGAGATCCCGGTTCTGGCGATGATGTCGTCCGCGAGCGAAATGCACTCCGCGCTCACCTCAGCTGGGTCCGATCCGTGCTGCACGCGTGCATCAAGCGACTCAACGCGCGCCACGAATGGCTTGGTGACCAGCGATCCCTTGGCGAGCGAAAGCGCGTCGCGGGAAAGTGCCCGCTGCTCCGAGATTTCACCGGTGTCATTCGAAGCGACCGCGGCCGGGTAGTCCGACGCGAGGTATTGAAGAATCCCCACCAGCTCTTGTTCGGCGCTCGGTGGCTTCTCGGCAGGCAAGACCGGGCGGGCCATTAGGAACGCCAAGAAGAAAAGTCCGGCCACGGCCACGCCGATGAGCGCGAGCCGTACGATCCATCTGATGTTGAAAGTCGCGTTCAAGTGACATCATTATGAGCAAGAGCCAGCCGTTCGACAAGCTGCGGCGTCAAACGCCCCGGTCGCCTGCCGGAGGAGGACCGTGACGGCCCAGCGGGTGGCGCGCGGCGAGTTCGCTTGCTCGTCGCCGAGGGGGCGTCACGATTTCCTTCAAGAGAGCAGGAAGGAGAAGGCATGGGCCTGCACCGCGTTCACGAGAAGCACGACCACCAACACAATGAGGGTTGTGGCCACCCGGTCGTCGATCACGAGGGCCACTGCGATTACTTACACGATGGCCACCTCCATCACGGCAAAGGTGACCACTTCGAAGAGCACGTCATTGCCGTGAGCGAGAAGAACCCGGACGCTTGCACGCAGGGGCACAATTGCGGAGCACACACGGGCGCGCATCGTCACGGCCCGAGCTGCGGTCACGACGCCATTCCGCACGGCGAACACGTCGACTATGTGGTCGACGGTCACTTGCACCATCCGCACGAAACGCATTGCGACGACCACGGGACAATTGCGGTAAGAGGCACGCTAGCGAGTACGTGAGAGGCCGCCCAATCCCTCGAGCGAGGTCTTGCTCATGTCGGTCGAGGGTTTGCAGCGACTTTAACACATGACTCGAAAAGCCGTCGCGGCTGCGCTCGACTGGTTGGGCGTTCCCGAGTTTGTGATGAATCTCCGGCGAAGCGCGCCGATCTGGCTGACCGTCCTCACTTACCACCGTGTCGCCCATTCCGGTGCCGCGTCGACGCTCGACGACGGCGTTGTCGATGTCACGCAAGAACTACTCGAAAAGCAGCTCTCCTTCTTAGGCCGGTGGTTTCAAGCTGTCGGACTCGACGAGCTGCTTCTATTCGCCCAAGGGCGGCACGCCCTGCCGAATAATCCGGTTCTCATCACATTTGACGACGGATACCGTGACAATCACGACGTCGCGCTCCCCTTACTGAGGCGATACGGCATTCGCGCCACATTTTTCGTTGCAACAGAGTACGTCGAGAAACGCCGACTCTTCTGGTGGGACAGGATCGCCTTGGCGATTAAGCGGTCGGAACAGAACCGGATCGAGATCGATTATCCAGAGCGTATCGCACTGTCGATGGCCGGTGCGTCGGAGCGTTCGAGGTCGATTCGACGTCTGCAGCGTATCGTGAAGGTCACTCCGGGCCTGGACCTCGAGCGATTCATCAACGGCCTCGAACGGGCTGCCTGCGCCCAGCTCAATCCCCACGAGCAACGATGCTTGGCGGACGAAACGGTCATGACGTGGGACCATGTCGTCGCCCTGCGTCGCGCAGGAATGGACGTGCAGTCTCATACCGAAACACACCGGGTGCTGCAGACACTCGATGCCCGCCAACTCGCGAAGGAGCTCCGGGGATCGCGCGACGCCCTCCAGAGGGTGCTGGGCGAACCTGTGCGGGCGATTTCTTATCCGGTGGGCGACCCGGTCGGCTGGACCCCGCACATCCGACGAGCCGTCCGAGAGGCTGGATACGAGTTAGGCTTCTCGAATGGCACGGGCATGAGCCTTTTACAGGCGTTCGACCCGCTCGATATTAGGCGCGTTTCGATGGACCTGTCGCTGGGCGATCGCTACTTCAGAGCGGCCCTGGCACTTCCGTGGCTGGGGTACTGACATGCTGCGCGCCCGTGTCATCGACGATTTCACCGAGCTGGAAGGTCTCGCCCCAAGGTGGCGCCGCCTGATCGCGGTCGCCTCACACGCTCAGCCTGTTCACACGCCGCTTTGGCTTCTCAGGTGGTGGCGCGAGTTCGGTCAAGCCGACGGGCGACAGATGCGAGTCGTGATCGTAGAAGAGGACGGCGAGCTCGTGGGTCTCGTTCCGCTCGCCCGACGCATAGCGATACATCGGCCCGCAATTCCGGTCCGACGTCTCGAGCTTTTCGCGACGGGCGAGCAGGAGCGGGACGAGATTTGCTCGGAGTATGTCGGTGCGCTGACCGCTCGGGGGAAAGAGCCCGAAGTCGCGCGCGAGACCATCAGAGCCCTCTGTGACGGTGTTCTCGGCGAGTGGGATGAACTTCGCATGACGGCGATGAGCGGAGACGATCCGCTGGTGCCGGCGCTCGTCCTAGCGCTGCGAACGAAGGGCATCGCTGTAAGCAGCGGCCAGAGCGGCGAGTGCCCGTACGTTCCCTTGCCTCCCAGCTGGGAAGATTATCTCCGAGCGCTCGGATCGACGCGGCGTTATGCAGTGATGCGCAGTCTTCGCGAGCTCGACAAATGGGCCGGCCCGAACAACTGGGAGCTTTGCCGAGCCCGAACGCCCGCAGAGCTTGCGGAGGGCAAGTGCATTTTGTGGAGTCTGCACCGCGAGCGCTGGGCTGCATCCGGCCGAAGCGGTGTCTTCGCGAGCGCCCGCTTCGCGCGATTCCACGACGAAATCATGCCTCGGCTTCTAGCCGGCGAAGACGGCGTTTCACTGGAATTGCAATGGCTGCGCGCGCGCGGGCTACCGATCGCGGCGACGTACTCCTTCGTGTACGCCGGTAGAGTCCAATTCTACCAGAGCGGTCGTCGAGTCGACGTTCCGCGAAGTGTTCGTCCGGGCATCGCGATACACGCACTTTCGATACGGTTCAGCATCGGCGAGGGACGCAAGGAGTACGACTTCCTCGGCGGGGCATCGCGCTACAAGCGTGACCTTGCGCTCGCCACGCGCCCCCTTGTCACGCTTCGGGCAGTGGCGCCGGGCCTCCGCGGTCGAGCGGTGGAAGCCGCACGATCGCTCGCCGACTTCGCGGTAGGGCGGTTGCGCTCAGCGAAAGGGACGGGCGCCTCGCAGGAGCGAGCAGTAGATTGAGCCACGTGGGCGTGCGCCCTCGCGGTCGTTCCGTCGCCACAATGGCCGCTAGTGGAGCAGCCTGGACGATCGCGACAGGCCTCGGATCCCGCGGCCTTGGCTTGGTTGGCACGCTTGTCCTCACGTATTGGGTAGCGCGCGACGAGCTCGGAGAGGTTTCCGATGCTGCGGTTGCCGTTCTCTTGGCCAACCAGCTTTCGACTGTAGGCGCAGGGCAGTACTACATCTCGCGGTCGAAGGGAGGCCGCGACGTTGCCTGGCACGCAACAGTCCTGCACGTCTCCCTCGGTGTCGCCGCAATGCTGGCTGTGCTCGCGCTGCGGCAGCCACTTTCTGTATGGCTGAGAGCTCCATCGCTCGAACGATTCCTGCCTGGGCTCCTAGTTTCCGGTCTGCTCGAACGATTCGCCTACATGCCTGAGCGCGTTCTCGCCCGGGGCATGCGCTTTCGGCAGATCGGCCTCTGTCGCACCGCTGGCGAACTGGCTTACACGGCGACTTCGGTTGGTCTTGCTGCCGTCGGTTGGGGGGGAACATCGATCGTCGCGGGGAATCTCGTGCGCAGCGTCGTGCGGCTGGCAGCGATGGCTGGGTCGGTTCCGGTCACCGACTGGCTCTACTGGTCACGCCTTTCGGCAAAGACACTGGGGGACATGCTGCGTTTCGGGCTCCCGATGTCGATAGGAATGGGGGCCGGCTTTGCGTCGCGCCGCGTGGACAACGCCATCGTGTCCAGCCTCTTCGGACCAAGTGTCGTTGGAGCGTACAACCTTGCATACAACATTGCGGACGCGCCAGCCGTGCAAGTTGGAGAGCAAATAGGTGACGTCCTTCTTCCGTCCTTCTCTGCGATGAGCCCCGAGGAACGAAGGGCGGCGTTGGTGCGATCGACCGCTCTCCTGACACTCGTAACATTTCCATTGGCCGTCGGTCTGGGTGCCGTGGCACCTTCGCTCGTTAAGGCGTTACTCAGGCCGGAATGGAGCGACGTGGCGCCGATGCTGTCGCTCCTTTCGGCGATGAGCGTCGTCCGGCCCTTGGGTTGGACGATCTCGTCGTATCTGCTGGCGCGAGACCGCCCTCGGCTAGACGCCGCCCTCGAAGCGCTGAAACTGGTTTCGCTCATCGTACTCCTTCTCACAATGGGACGTGGGGGACCGCTCTGGGCGTGCGCCGGCGTGGGCCTGGCCTTCGCGATTCACGCGGCTGCGAGTATGGCGGTGTTGCAGGCGCTCGATGGAGTCACGGTCGCCGCGTTGGCGGCCAAGTGCGTACCTCCCCTCGGGGCCTGCGCGCCGATGGTCGCTTCGGTGCTGGTAACGCGGCTAGGCCTTGCCGCTGCGGGGATGCACGTTGGAGTCATGTCTCTGGTCGCCGAAATCGCGGCCGGCGCCGCAGCTTACACTGCTTCCGCGATCGTTTTGGCGCGGTCAGCTACTATGGACCTGCTCGGGCTGGCGCATCGGGCATGGGGGACTCCCGTGCCCAGGCTGCTCTCTCCATCCCAAGACAAGTCGTGAAGAGGCTTACCAGCGGCCCTCGTCAACCGAGAGCACGGTTTCCTCGAGTGATTTGCCCGGGACGAAGCCGAGGACCTGCCGTGCGCGACGGTCGTCGACCATGCAAACGTAGCGAATGTGATCCAGCTCGGGCGGTGGAAAAGTCGTGAGACGCAGAGACCACATACGTCGCAGCAACACGCGCCCGACCGAGTACGGCACGCTCAGCCGCTGCCGTCCGAGTATCTGGATGAGGCGGGACAGGGGCGCTGGCTCCGAACCCGCGACGTTGAAGATGCCTCGAATCCCGGGCCGGAGAGCTAGCTGTATGGCGCCGACGACGTCTGACTCGTGAATGATCTGCATCATCGGGTCGAATCCCAGGACCGTTGGGACTGGGCTGAGGCGTAGAAAGTTCGAAGCTGCATTGCGAACCGTTCCCAAAATATGGACCGGGCGCAGAATGACGGTCTCCGTCTCGGGCAGCTTCCAAAAGAAGCTCTGGGCCAGCATGTCGACTTCCACGAGATCGCGGATGTCGCTGAAATTCTGCCCGCCGAGCAGAGGGGCATCTTCAGTGAGAAACTGAGGATTGCTCGGCTGTGGTCCGTATACGTTCGCGCTGGAAAGCACCACGAGCTTCGGAATCTGAAACTGAACCACGTACTCGAGCAACTTCCCGAAGCCCGCGACGTTCCACGAGTGGTGGTCGCTCGCGGAAGCGCGAGGATCGTGCATGACTCCGAGGTGAACGACTGCTTCGATGTCGCCTGCGCGAAAAACGTCTTTGAGCTTCTTGCGACGGATGTCGACTTGAGCGTGGTCGATGTCCTTTGGCTTGTCGACGAACGGCCGACGGTCGACGCCGACGATTCGCCGATCCCGGTGCAGCACGCGCGCGAGATGTTTGCCAAGACGGCCGCAGATCCCCGTAATGAGGACTGCTCGCGCCGCCGGGGTCGCCGTGCCCGTACCCGCGCGCGCGGGGCTGGGGGCCCTCGACGGAAAAAGAAGGGTATTCTCAGTCATCGCTCACCAAAACACGTGCTTTCGCTCCTTCAGACCACGGTTCAGCATCGACTGGATGGTTTGCTTGACGACCCAAACCTTCTCGTCCATGACCGAATCGTCATCGTCCGGATCACCGGTGAAGCGCATGGGCTCTCCGAACCAAATGCGATACTTCGTCGGCAGGGGGAGCTGTCCGCCAGGGAGAAAGAGCTGGGGGATGATCGGGAACGCAGGCACGTGCAGGAGCTTCGCAAGGCTCTCGAGGTTGGCCACCGAGATGTATTGCTCTTCGCCTCCGATAACCGCAATCGGCACGACAGGTGTATCGGTCTCGATGGCCAAACGCATGAACCCGAGACCGAACTCGGCAAGCTTGTAACGCCGGTCGAAAGTTTTCGCGATGCCGCGGGCGCCCTCGGGAAATACGAGCAGCGCCTCGCCTTGGGATAGCAGTCGTTTTGCGTTTTCGGGCACGCCCACGACTTGACCGACGCGCGTGAAAGCAAGTGAGACGAACGGCAGACTCACCGCCCACTTTTCGACCATGGCACGTATGATTCGCGGGGGCTCGGCGTCCATGAACATGGCGGCGCCGAGCAGCGCGCCGTCGATAGGAAGCTGGCCAGAGTGGTTGGCGACGAGAAGTACGCGCCCCGCCGGCGCGTTCTCGATTCCATGCACCTCGGTTCGGAAGTATCGGCGGTGAAGCGCCGCGACCGAGAGGAGCGGGTACTTGGCCCACTGGGGATCGAGCCCGAACGGATCCACCCCCGCCGGTCCGAGAGTCAATCGCACGCGCGAAAGGCGTGCTTCGTAAGGTTCGCCGAGCAAGCGCTCGAGCGCCTCGTCAAGCGTATGCTCCGCGGAGCCGAGCAAACGCCGCAGAAGCCCACGCGACTCGCGTGCCCTCCCATCGATGCGCGCGAGCGCTCGAGTGCGCGCGCAGTTCGCTTCGGTGATTGCAGCCACGGGGCAGCCATTATGGCCGCCGCACGGCTGCGTTCAATGGCGTTATGCTCGAGTGGTGACATTGATCGTACCGCCGCCCCTCTCGCCCGGGGATCTCATCGCGGTCGTTGCGCCGTCCGGCCCGGTACGGCCCGACGAACTCTCGTGCGGACTCGCGTGGCTTCGCACGCGCTATCGGATCAACATGGAGGCCGGTGCGCTCGCACGCTTCGGGTACCTTGCCGGAGACGACGAGCGGCGCCAGGTCGAGCTCGAGCGCGCCATGCTCGACCGAGAGGTTAAGGCCATCGTCGCCGCCCGAGGGGGGTATGGCTCGATGCGAATCGTCGACGCGTTGCCCTGGGAATCGCTTCTCGCGCGTCCGAAGTGGATCGTAGGCTTCAGCGACATCACTGCGCTCCACGCATTCGCCTGGCGCACGGGTGTCGCGTCGGTTCACGCTCCGAACGTGACCGGGCTCGGGCGCAGAGCCTCGCCGAGGGAGCGCGCTGTGTGGCTTGCGTCCGTCGAACGCCCTTTGTGCGAAAGAAGATGGAGCGACCTTCGGGCTATCCGTTCGGGCCAAGCTCGTGGCCCGATAGTCGGGGGAAATCTCGCGCTCGTTCATGCAATGGCGGCCGCTGGCCGCCTCAGGCTCCCGGCGGGGTGCGTCCTCGCGCTTGAGGACGTCTCCGAAGCGCCTTATCGGGTCGACCGCATGCTCACATCACTTTTGATTGCAGGTTACCTGGGCGACGTGTCCGCGATCGTCTTCGGCGGGTTCGATCGTTGCGCAGCCGCCGATGGCGGCCCAACCGTCGACGAGGTTCTTGACCGGTGCACCCGCTCGCTTGGGATCCCGGTTCTGGCCGGCGCACCGTTCGGGCACGGCTCCCCCAACGATGCATTCGTATTGGGGGCACCCGCGCGAATTCAGAATGATGAAGTCGTCTTGGGAGCGGGCGATGGTTGAGGGCGACGCTCTCGTCAAACTCATCCACGACGAAGAGGGGGAGGCGCCGTTCGCTTCCCATTCTTTCGACCCGATCGCGGTGAATCCTCGTGATCCGGTGAAGGTTCCTCGAAGTCGATGGTCTCCCCGAGATCCTCGGAGATTACGATCTCGCTCTCGACCGCGACACCTTGCTCAATGGGTTCGAGATCGAGCGATAAAGGCTCGGTCGCCGGGGTTGTCGACAGCGTGCTCTCTCGTGTCCTGGGAGACACGTCGGCCTCTATGGAGCCCGCCGGTTCATTCCGTTGGTCCTCGGTTGAATCCCCTTCGGTGTCACCGGGCTCTGCGCCAAGCGATTCTTGCTGCGTCGAATCTGCAGCTTCGCTCGTTTCGCTCTCGTCCCCCGGTATTGCCGTATCAGCTTGTTCGCGGTAGCCGCGTTCCCGCGCCGCCGTGCTGGGAGCGTCCCCGTCTCGCGTCCCATCATTCGTCGCCAGCCCGTCCTCTCGCTGGGCGGTCGAAGCGGGAGCGCTCGCCTCTGCATCCACGTTAGGCGGTGGTCTACGAAGCATGTTGGCTTTCGCGCGCTCCAGTCCTTCCACTGCCTCGGCATCGCCGGCCTTCAGGCGGAGAACGCGTCTCCAGGCGTCTGCCGCCTCTCGCGGATCGCTCAGTAGATCCTCCCACATTCGAGCGACCTTTCGAGCTAGCTCTACGCGCAGGGCAACGTCCTTTCCGCGCAAGATCAGGTCTTCGTAGAGCTGGACCATGCCTTTGTGGTCTGCCAACTCGGTCAGCAGAGTAGTCAGCTCTTCGGTGACGTTCTGATCGGCCGGCGATAGCTCATGGAGCTTTCTCAGGTCTGCCGCGGCACCCGCTGGGTCGTCGAGCTTCTCTCGCCGGAGCTTTGCTCTTCTCGCCAGAAGAAGGCGCACCAACGGTCCATCGAAAACCTCACCAAGCGCGCGCGATGCAGCGGCCTCCGCGCGTCGAAGGTCACCCACTTCTTCCGCGAGCTGCTCGAGCGAGTCAAGAGTCGCCGGCTCGACGTGTGCAATGAGGGAGTCGCCCAGCCAAATGAAGGCTTGATCCGCGTCGTTGAGACCGTCGTACACGATCGACGCCGCACGCCGCATTAGGGCACCACGCGTGCGCCCTCCGTCGCGCGCTCCCTGTCCCCCCGCGGCCATTGCCTCGCATAGGGTTCGGCGCAAGCTTTGAGAGTGCGCCTTCCTGTCGGCATCTGCGGCGGCCTGCTCAAGCGTCGTGAGCATCTCCTCGGAAGGGGCACCGCTGAGGGCCAAATCGAAGAACCGTCGCGCCCGTTCGAGCTGGCCGTTCCCGCCTGCCACCTGGGCTGCGCGTGCGAGCGCTCGTACGCGGTCGCTCGGCGCTTTGCAGCGCGTGATCTGTCGCTCGTAAAGATCCACGATGTCGGTGGGTTCGGGCGCAATGGCGGCGAGGCGCTCTAGAATTTCTTCCGCCTCTTCCGGCGGAACGCCTGACAATCCGGCCTCGCCGTGCTGAAGGGCTTCAAGTGCTGGGGCCCCGCACTGAACCCGAGCCTCTGACTGACGCGCGAGCTCGCGGGCGCGCTGCATCCCCGTTATGTCGCGCGCGAGGATGTCGTGCGCCACGGAGAGCGCGTCGAGATCGTGCGTCTTGATGGCGAGCTGTTCGAGGTGGTCGGCCAACGCACGGTCTGCGCCTTTGCTCCGAGCGATCTCACAGGCAACGCGGACGGCTTCTTGCTCACGCCCGACTTCGACGAAACGCTCGAAGGCGCCGCGAAGATTTGCGATTCGCTTCGGGCTTTGTTCGGCGTCGAACCACCAATCGACGAGCTTGGTCGCAACGATGCCCCGCCATCCGAGGCGGTCCCCCAGCTTCACATAGGCCGCGCGGACGGCCTCATCCCCGATATCCCCCAACTCAGTGAGCGCCGCTAGCGCTTCGTCGCCGCGATCGAGCTTGTCACCCAGCACCGCCGCCAGCCTCAAGGTCAATGTGCTTGTTTCCGCGTCATCCGCTTCGACCTCGATCCGCTGGGCCAAGAGCTCCGCTGTTTTTTCCCACTCCTCGGCTTTTTCGCACAGCTCGCAAAGTCGGGTCAGCGCGTCGAAGTCCTCGCGGTCCAGTTCACGGACAAGCTCCAGCGATCGGATGGCGCTCTTACCGTCATCGAGCTGCTCGTACAAACGCGCCATGCGCCAAGCGATTTGCACGCGTTCACTCGGGTCGGCAACTAGACTGAGCTCGCGCTCGAGGGCACCGACCGCGGCCGCCGGGTTTTCGCGCGCCTCTTGCAGGTCGGCAACCGCCTGCAGCGCGGGCCGGCACGTCGGGTCGATTTCGGACAGCACGCCTTCGTAGCGAGCGATTGCGGCATCTACGTCGCCCACGCCTTCGGCGAGTATCTCGGCCTCGCGAAGTGCAATGCGAACGCGCTCCTCGTTGTCGGTCGCCAGCTTGCCCAGGCGCCGCAAGAGGGTGGTCGCCTCGGCGTGGTCCTCGCGCGCCACGGCGTCCTCGATGAGCCGCTCGATCGCCTCTTTGTCATCGCCGTCTTCGATTACTTTCCACCACGTCTCACGGGCCGCTTCTGCGTCGCCGAGCTGGCCCTGATAGAGCTTTGCTGCCTGTCTTCGCACGGCGGTGCGCTTGGCCTTATCGGTCAGTCGGTCCCCGCGAGTGACCAACAAGCGCACGAGCTCCGCCCACTTGCCCAACGCGCTATATCGCTCGGTCAACAGCTGTGCGTGTTCGTCACTCGTAGGATCCAAATCGGTGGACCGCTCGAGAGCTGCCAGTACGCCCGCTTCGTCTCCGGCGCGCCCGAAGTGTTCGGCAGCGCGTGCAAAATGTTGCGCTTGCACCTTGGGGTTGGTGGCTCCGTGCGCGCGCTCGACAGCCGCCTTCGCCGCGCGGTCCCAGCGCCCCGCGGCGACGAAGCAACGCTCTCCCGACTCCCACAGCTTGTCGGTCTTCTGCAGGTCGGCCGCCGCGGCGTAAGCCTCACCAGCGCCGCTTGGATCCTTCAGTTGCTCGCGCAAGCGCCCGAGCCGCTCGAGTAGACCTCCTCGGGCGATCGGATCCTGAATCGGTGAAATGTTGTCGGCGATTACTTGCGCAGCTCGGTCCAAGGCCCGCGCTTGCTCGAACAATTTCGACGCCGTCGACACGGCGTGATCGTCTTCGGGGGTAAGGTCGGCGATCCGCGCCCACGACTCCGCCGCTGCAGCGGGATCGCGACGTTTGTTCTCATGCAGCGTCGCCAGCTTCTTTTCGAGCGCGATCTTTTTCTCGATGTCCTGTTCGACAGTTGCCTCTTGCTCAATCAGGTTCGCGAGTTCGTCCCACCGTTGGGTCTTCTCGAGTAACCGGGTCAGGGCTTGCCGCGCGATTTCGTCGCTATGGTCGACGGAGAGAAGCTGCCGCCAGGCGTTTATCGCTCCGTCGGCGTCGCGAAGGGTGCTTTCACAGAGGCCCGCTACTTCGCGCAAGCGCTCCTTACGCTCTTCGACTGGTTGACCCGGGGCTCCGACGGCGGCGAGTAGGATCTCTCGCAATGCGGCATAGTCGCGTCTCGTTCGCAGATAATCTTCCACCCAAGATAGGGCCTCTGGGTGAGACGGGTCGGATTCGAGGACTTCTCGATACTTCTTGGCGGCCTCTCCGCGAGCGCCTTGGGAGGCAAGAGTTTGCGCCGCGTGGAGCAGACCTTGCACCCTATCCGTGGACATGCCGCCGCGTGCGCTCGCCGCGCCGGCCAGCGGCGGGGGAACTGGCGGCATCGATTGCCCGACTTGAGCGTAGAGGTCGCTGAGCTTCGCGGTTGCTTGCGCGTCGCCCTGCGCCCGCAGGGCCTCGAGAATCTGGATCGCGTTTTCGGGCTGCCCGGCCGCTTCATAGCTCGCGGCCAGTAGCCATCGGGCATCGGCCGCCATCGCCCCAACCGGGTTCACGTGGAGATACGAGAGATACCTCGTCGCTACGTCGTCCTCGCGCTGCAGCGCGCGCGCGTAATAAGCATAGAGCTGCAGCGCTCGGTCGTGCCCGGGATCGATTTCCAACGCCCCAGCTGAGTACGCGAGACCGTGCTCACCATCGTAAACCTCCGCAAGTCCCACTAGGAGCTCGGCTCCCATTGTTCGCTCCTGCGCGGGCACGTTTTCACCCGCCGCTAGACGCTCGACGATAAGCGCGCCGAACTCCTGTTGGAGGCTTGCATCGCGCTCGTCAATTTGTCTCGCTCGGGCGAGCGCACGCGATGCACCTGGCAGGTCGCCAGACGCTCGCAGCGATGCGGCTTGCTCTCTCAGAAGCGCCAGTTGGCGCATCGGGTCGCGCTCGAGAGACGGCTCGGGAGACTCGCGGTGAAGGACCTCGTTGCGGTGGCTTGCCACCAGCCGAGAGTCGATGCCGCGCGTTGCGTGCGCGCGCGAAGGGTCGAGGTCGGATGCCCGACGGAAATTCTCGGCAGCCTTCTTCGGCTGTTGGAGGCTCTCTCCCCAAAGTCGGCCTAACTCTTCGTGCATCGCCGCGAGTTCGCTTCGAATCTCGCCATTCTGATCCGACAGAGGAGCGAGGGCCTTGGCCCGCCGTTCGAGCAGAGCCACAAGCGCTTTGACGTCGCCCTTGTCCCGATAAAGCTGCCCAAGGCGATCGGCGGCGATACGCTGCGTGGGGTCGCGATCGATCGCCTGCATGAGCACCCGTGCAGCGCGGTGGGCGTCGCCCAGTGTGGTCGACCACACGTTCGCTGCTTCACTCAGCCAGTGCGACGCATACCCTGGGTCGCGCGTCTCCGTGCCGACTCGTTCGAGCAGCAAGGCGTACGACCTCGGATCCGATGCGCCTGCTTGGTGTGCGTTCGAGAGGGCTTCCTCATCGTGCGGGTTGGCAACGAGCCGCTGCACGAGCGAATCCACTTGGGTGGGCTCCATCCGGGAACGGAGGGTAGCACCTTCTCGATTTCCCCATCAATTGATGGTGGACTCCGCACGCTCCAGTGCGGACGAGTGGGCTACTCGAGGTAGCCGTAGCCAACCGACGAAGATCCAGCGGGCTTTGGCGCCGTATACGCTGGGCGAGGTTTCGGCGGATGATGTTCCGAGTGGGAAACTTCTGGTCGTACCGGGCTGGTCGGCGCGGAAGCAAACCCGGCTGGGGTGGAGATCGGCATCGGCTTGAACGTCGGCGGGGTCGCGATCGGGGGTGTCAGTACCGGCTGTGGTTGAGCGGCAATAGGCGTTGCGGTTGCCGCGAGCACAGGGACTCTCGGCGGAGGCGCCCGGTGGAATCCCGCGATAATTGCCGTGGTACTCAGGAGAGCGACGATCCCGATCGCCCCCACGATGATCATCCACCGCCGCGAGGAGGTCGGAACGCCCGCTGGAACGCTCAACGTGTCGTACGTCACCGCGCTCGCAGGGGGCGAGGCCGGGGGAAGGGACTTGCGACTCTCTGCCGCGCTTTGCGGCCCGCTGTCGAGCGAGGCGCGCACGCCGCTCGTGGGCAGAGCCGCTTCCTTGGCGCGCGTGAGCTCCGCGATTAGGGCGTCCGCCGTCTGCGGGCGCTTCTCTGGTTCCTTCGAGAGAATGCGCATCACCAGGCTCTCGACCTCTGGTGGGATCCGCGCGTCGGGCGCGACGTCACTCATGGGACGTGGGGGCGTCTTGATGTGGCGGGCCATGACGACGATCGCGTCGTCGTCCGTGAATGGGGGCCGCCCCGTGAGCATGTGGTAAAGAATGACGCCCAGCGAGTAGAGGTCGCTCCGTGCGTCGAGAGGCTTTCCTTGGGCCTGCTCGGGCGACATGTAGCGCGGTGTTCCGAACACCGTGCCCGCTTGCGTCTCGACGGCGTTCATCGCCGGCTCCCCGTCGGTCTGCAGCATCTTGGCGATGCCGAAATCGAGAACCTTGACGATCTCCTCGAATTTTTCGTTCGTCTGCACGCGCGCGTAAAAGAGGTTGTCTGGCTTTAGATCTCGGTGAACGATGCCTTTTGCGTGAGCTTCGGCAAGGGATCGAAGCGCTTGCCTCGCGGTCTCGATCGAGTCGTCCACGCCGATCCGACCGACACGCTTGATTCGCTGGCCGAGGGACTCTCCCTCGAGAAGCTCCATCGCCAGATAGAAGTCTCCAGTTTCGCTCTGGCCAAAATCGAACACGGTGACGGTATTCGGCGAAGTCAGCAGACTGTTTGCCCGTGCTTCGCGCAAGAACCGAGCCCGACTGACCTCGTCGATCGCGCGATCGCTGCGCAGAATCTTGATGGCTACTTCACGGCCGATGGGTGCCTGCTTCGCGCGATAGACCGTCCCCATCGATCCGGCGCCGAGTCGGGCCAGGATGGTAAAGCGGCCGGCGAGTACGCGCCCCAACATCGTATCGCCGGGCGCAGCGACGAAATCTGCG
Organism: Polyangiaceae bacterium; assembly: GCA_049578005.1. Classification (GTDB taxonomy): domain Bacteria; phylum Myxococcota_A; class Polyangia; order Polyangiales; family Polyangiaceae; genus Palsa-1150. The sequence goes on along the minus strand of JBAULD010000843.1, from coordinate 10,666 downwards.
ACACGCAGCAGGGCTGCGCGGTCGTCGGGGCAAGTCTGCAGTCCCGACTCCTCGTCGAAACTGCGGTGACATCGCGAGCACACGTAACCCGTCGCGACGCGCTCGTTGGGCGCCGAATCCTCAGACCGACGTGCAGCGGCCGGGTGCGACAAGGACGACAAGGACATCTTCATGTTCGCGCGCAAGGGGGGCGCGCGCAAGCCAAGTGAGCCAATTGCAATCCAGGGTCCTCGGCGCCGCACCCTGCGGCACCGATCAGAAGAGCGGGGGAGAGGCGTTGTTGCGCGGGCCACGTTTTCCCGGAGCGCAGGGGCGTCGGCCCGACTTCAACGCAAAGGTAAGACATTTCTTGGGTCACATACCACACTGTTTTCATTGGCGATGGCTGCCGACGGCCCCAGCTTGGCCGCATCGAGGCCAGCGCGAACGCGACGCACCTCCAAATGGAGATGCACGAGCTCGGGAGATCCGGTGTCGCCGACAAAACCGAGAATATCGCCCTCCTTCAGGTAGGCGCCTGTGTGCACTCCAGGCGCTTGTGAGTCCAGGTGTCCGAAGAGCAACACGTAGTCGTGGAGCTGGCCGCCTTCCCGAAGCGAATGGCGCGTGACGACGGTCGTGCCGAAGAGCGGACCCACATACAGTACTTCGGCATCCCCTTGTTGGCGCTCGAGGGCAATCATTCGGATCGGCGTTCCCTTTACTTGAGGCAAGTCGACCGCTCCGTGCCCGACCTGGCGGAGACGCGGGCCGCGTCGCTGCAGGCCGTCTGGACGGTCGAGATCGAAGCCGCTGACGACACATTGTCGGTCGCATGGGACCGGGTAGCGGTACGCATCGTAATCCGCGGGGCGATCGAGACGGCGAGGGATTTCGTCGTACGTCATCCAGCGACCCCGCGTGTCGTGGTGGCCGTTCTGAGCAGATTCCGGCTCGGGTGCTCCCTCGTCGTGTTCGGGTAGGCGCACGCAGGCTTCGCCGTCGGGCAGCGTGCGAGCGGGACATGGCCCAGCAGCAGGGATACCGGCGGCAGGTAGCGGGGCGCCCCCCGCAGCTGTAAGGCGCCCTGCTGCCGCTGTCGGCTCACCCCAACCGGCCGAAAGCAATGCCACGGTAGCGAGGGAGCCGACCATTATGTGCCAAGCGCCCTCGCCCCAAGAGCGATGCAGTGCGGCAGGAGGCGAGGGCGCTTTCATCGGGCGCTCAGTGAAGAGATTCCGTACGCCTAAGTGTAGCGGGCTGACCACCCGTCTGCACCGGCAATGCTTGCGGCCCACGTCAGCGGCGGGTATCCGTCGCCCATGACTTCGCGCGACCTTTCCATGACCCTGGCGGCGCTATTCGATGCCGAGCGCGCCACACGGGCTGCTCACGACCAGCTCATTGACGCCGACTCGGCAGCGGTGCTTCCGCTCCTCGAACGCGCCGCGAGAGAAGCGCTTGCGCTCGACGAGCTGGACGAGGACGAAGCGTCGCTTCGCCTCGTTCGGATCTCCGCGGTCCTAGGCGAGATGCAAGGAGGACCTGTGGTCGACCTCCTGATCGAGATCTTGGGGTGCGACGAGCCCGAGGCGCGGAGCTCTGCAGCGGAGGCCCTGTCGGGCTTGGCGTGGGACAGGTTTAAAGAGGTGGCGCAGGGTGTCGAGCGCGCCCTCGAACGGTTGCCGGTGGGCAATCCCGCTCTCGCAGAGCTACCCTACCTTCTCGCTGAGCTACCCGAGCCCGGTGCGCTCAAGGTGCTAGGACGCTTCCTTGCCCACCGCGATCCCGACGCGGTCGCGGCCGCGATCGAAGCGCTCGTCGAGGCGGGAGATCCGTCTGCGCTGCCCTTGTTCGATTCACTCGCAGACGACCCACGTAAAGTTCAGCTTGAGGACGAGGGCGGCACGCAGGGAGAAGCGACGATCGCTGAGCTCGTGGCCGAGGCGCGCTCGCTGTTGACCACTGAGGCGTCGTGACGACGGCCGATCCCGGCGGCCGGCGTCGGCCTTCCGCGACCAGGGGCGGCTCCAAGGATCCGGTGCGCCTTGGCCCCGCGGAGGCGGCGATCTTCGAAACCTTTGTCGTTCCGAGATATCTGTCCCACTTCGGCGGACTTCTGCTCGAGATGATCGTCGAAAGCGAGCAAGCGCGCGTCGTTCATCTGTGCTGTCGGACTGGGTACCCCGACCGGGGTGTATCGCTCAAACTCGAGGGCGCGCACATCGTGGGAGCCGACGCATCCCCTGCTGCGCTTCAGCTCGCGCGCGCAAAAGCCGCGACCATGCCCAATATGGTCGCCGAGTACCGCTTGCTCGACACGTTCCCGTCGCCGCTTCCCGCGTGGGCATTTTCTCATGGTCTCGCCGTGCATCCGTTTGCAAATGAGGCGGAGCGAGCGCAGTTGTTCGGTGAATTTGCCAGGCTCCTAGCGCCTCACGGGCAGATGCTCGTCGCGTTGCCGTTGCGCGGGAGCTTTCAAGAGCTCGCCGATTTGCTCCATGAGTACTCGCTCAAGAACGAGGAGGGGGATTTGGAGGGCCCCGTCGAGCGGGCCCCCGAAATACGCCCCACCGCGGAGGGACTGAGCGCAGAGGTCGAGAGCGCCGGCTTCGAGTTCGTCGATGTCGCGACGCGCACGACCGTGCTGCGCTTCCGTAGCGGACGAGATTTCTTCGAGGATCCCGTTGCGCGTTTGCTGATCGTTCCGGAGGTGAAGCGGCACCATCGCCTCGAGGACCCCGAAAGCGCGTTTTCGTACGTGCAAGATGCGATCGACAAGTATTGGAGCGAGAGCACGTTCGAACTGACGGTGAACATCGGGTGCGTCACCGGCCGTCGTTCGACTTGATCGTCACCGGCAGAAGCCGTCGACGCAGACACCGCCCACGCAATACTTGCCCGCCGCGGGATCGCAATCGCTTCCGAGGTTCGCCGATGAGGCGCAGACGTCATAAGTTCCTGCCGTGATGACGACTGCCTTGCAGACGGCCGTGGGATCGGAGCACGCGGCTGCTCCGGCTTCGGGGTTGCAGCCCGCGTAGCAGTCGTGATGGAGACAGATTGAGGTTGGCGCGCAGGCAGTCGCGAGCTGACCGCCCTGTCCGTCGTTCAAGCAATCGAACTGCGCCGCTTGGTCGGGGATGCACCCCTCGTTTACGCACAGCTGACCGCCGGGGCAGGCGCTCGCGCCTGCATCCGTCGTCGCACAAGGCGGTACGCAACGGCCTTCCACGCACGTGCTGCCGCCCTGGCACGTCGAGGCGCCCGAGCCGGAGCAGGGGTCGGGGTTCACGTTGCAGACGCCGCGCCGAAAGTCGCATTCGTAGCCGCCGGGGCAGGGAACACTCAGCCCGCAATGCGGTTCGCATACTCCGTCCACGCACGACTCGCCCCCGGTGACGCATTGAGAGGTGTCCGAGCAGAGCCGACTTTGAGGCGTGCAGAATCCGTCGATACATTTGGCACCGGCGCCGCCGCAATCCGCGTCCGCGTTGCAAGCGCTCGCGAAAGAAGCATCGGAAGCGGGCGACGCGTCCGACGAGTTGGGAGCAACGGCGGCGTCCGAAGCGAACACCGCGTCGGGGGTCGACAGGTCAGCCTCGCCGGTCGCGTCGAGAACGTCCGGAGCAAAGGAAGCGTCGGACCCGCCGGCCGAGGCCTCCGGCCCAACACTCCAGTTGGCATCCGTGCGGGCCGAGTTGTTCGTCGCGTCACCCGCATTTCCGGCCTCGCTTGATGCAGCGCTGCCGGCGTCGGTTGCCGCCGCGATCCCGGCGTCGCCGGTCAGACTGCCAGTGGGGACACATTGGGTCAGTCCCCCTGCGAGCTTGCAAATGTAACCGTTGGGGCAGCCGGAGCTGCAATCACTCGCATCGGGAGCGATCACACAGGAGTTCCCGCTGCAAGCGTATCCTGCTGGGCAGTCGCTGGACGAGGCGCACTGCCAGGGAATGCAGGTGTTGTCCGACGGCGTACTTCCGCTGGGGCAGTCGTAACATTGGCCGTCGGGACCGCACGACGGATAGTCGCTCGTGGAATAAACGGGACATCCGCCGAGCAAGGCGGCGCCGACGACGAGGCCCGCGCCGAGCATAAGTCGCTTCATGACTTCACCGCTTCCCTTTGCGCCAGAACGTTACTCACCCGGACTGCTGCTGAACCTTAGCAACCTGACTATCGCCGCGCACATGCGATGATGAGGAGCAGGGGGACGCCTCTCCGAACTGCGGGGCCCCTTGTCCCACGGGAGGCACAAGGGCGGGGCGACTGGGTGTCGTAGTGACGCGCAAGGCCGACGCTTGGCCACTTTCGGTCGCCGATCGACAGGCCGCAACGCCGCGTGTTAGCGTGGCGGCCGCCCTGTCGATGAAACGCGGCGGCGCGGACGAGCTCGGGCGGCAGCTCGGATGTGGTGTGTGTCTGGGTGTGCCTGGCTCGCTGGGCACGGGGCAATCGGATCGATGGACGTTCAGTGCGAGCGCTGCAAGACGGAATACGAGTTCGATGACGCGCTCGTCAGTGGGCGCGGTACGACCGTGCGCTGCACCACCTGCGGGCACCAGTTCAAGGTGCGCCGGCCGGACACCGGCGACGCGACCGGCGACCGATGGTTAGTTCAAACCGCCAGCGGTCCGCAGCTCACGTTTCTCACACTCCGCGAGCTTCAGCGTGCCATCCTAGCTAAGCAGGTATCGCGTCACGACCTCCTCGTTTTGGGTGACGCACCTCCGCGGCCGTTGCGGGAGATCACCGAGCTCGAGCCCTTTTTCGAGGGGAGAGCGTCGAGTCGTCCGCCACCGGCAGCCACGAACAGCGTTCCGCACCACTCACAGCCGCCACCCCCTCCAATGCGGCGAACACAATCTTTTCACGCGCTGCCCGAGCCTCCGCCGAACCTGCCACCTCGGGCGATCCCTCCGGCGTTTCTCGAGCCATCGTCGGGTCCGCTCCATCCCGCTGAGCACGCGCCGGTGAGGCCGGGCCCGACGCCCCGCATGACGGAGCGTTTTCCAGGACCGTCGCCGGTGCCGCCGGTTTCGGTGGGCGCCTCCGGCGTCGAAGATAGAGTCTCGTCCGTCCTTCCACCACCTACCGACCCCGTCCGGCGTGGCGCCTTCGACGAAGATTTGCGGCTCGCCGACGACGCCTTTCCGTCCTCGAGCGACGAGGCTTACGGGATTCCTGGACGTCGGCGGGTGGGCGGCTGGGTGGTGGCGTTCGTGCTCGTTCTTGCCGTCGGCGTCGTCGGGTGGGTGGTCGCCAAGCCTTACGTCCTCGCTCGCAACTCTGCTGCCGCCACCAAACTCGATGCGCGCGCTCAGTCTTTTCTGAATGATGGCGAGAGGGCGATGGCCGACGGCGATTTGGAGACGTCGCAACAGGCCTTCGACAAGGCGAGCGCCCTGGCCGAACGCGATCCTCGGGTGCTCCTCGACGAGGCGCGCGTGGCGGCCGCAAGGGCGGACGTTCTCTGGTTGAAGCTAAGGCTGCTGCCTGCGGAGAGCGCCGAAGAGCTACGCACGACCAAAGCGCAACTCGAAGAACGTATCGTTCGCGCACGGAGGGCTGCTGACGAAGCCATCGCGGTGGCTCCCGAAGACGCCGCCGCAGCGCGCGCGAATATCGATGCCCTTCGTCTCGCCGGGGATCGCGAAGACGCGCGCCGGAATGTCGCGAAGGTGTCCGCAATTGCGCATCAACCAGAGACCGCGTACGTGCTGGCGGCGCTGGACCTCGCGGAGCCGGCTCCTCTTTGGGGGACGGTGATCGAAAGGCTCCGATTGGCCGCGGCCGGGGAGGCCAATGCCGGCCGGGCTCGTGCAGCGCTCGTGTATGCACTCGCAAAGTCAGGTGATGTGCCGGCAGCCAAGGCGGAGCTCGCCAAACTGGATTCGCTGACGCGGCCCTATCCGTGCTCGCCGAATCTGCACACGCTCGTCGACCAACCGCCGCCCCCGAAGGCCCTCCCCGAACGAACCACTGGCGCGGCCGCGCCCCGCGCCAATCCGGTCGCCCCGCCAGCTCTTGCGCCACCCGCCGGCGCCAGCATGCCTTCCGGCGATGGAGTGGCCGGCGAGCAGTCCAACGCTATGCAGGCAGCGGCGCAGGCGTTCAAGAAAGCGGACTTCAATCGCGCGAAGCGCATTTACGAAACGCTCGTGAATCGCAATCCCGACGACTCGGAGGCGCTGGCCGGCATCGGCGACGTCGCCCGCGCCCAAGGGGACGCCTCGGGCGCCATTGCCGCCTACAAGCGCGCGCTCGCGGTAAACCCATCGTACTTACCCGCGCTTCTAGGCGTGGCCGACACCGAATGGGCCAATGGCGATCGCGTGAGTGCGCAGCGGGCATACAATGATATCACGGAGCGGTTTCCCGACGGAACCTACCCGGCGCACGTCAAAACACGCGCGGAATCTACTGCGGCGGTGACGCCTCCGGCGACGACGCCTCCCGCCGCGACCGCGCCGTCGGCGAGCGCGAAGCCGTACGACCCCGGCGATGGGATCTGATGCGAATGTCCTGCGCCCGCACCCTGCGCGGACACCTCGGCGCGTGCGCTGCGCTTTCGTTGGCGTCCACGCTCCTCGCGTGTGAAGGTCGCCCGCGCGCCGGTTCACTCGGGACATCCCGCTCAGAGCCGAGCAGCGGACCGACAATCGCGGTGCTCGACCTGTCCGAGGGTCTGCCCGAGCAGCCGCCGCCAGGTGTTCTCGGGCTTTCCTCGAAGAGCGCGTCGTTCGAAGAGCTCGTGGCCCAGGTGGAGTCGCTCGAGCGCGATCGGCACGTGCGGGGGGTCCTGGTGCGGCTGGGCGCGACACGCGTGGGCTTGGCCCAGGCGACGGAAATCGGCGCGATGTTGGCCCGCCTCGGCGAAAAGCTCCCCGTATGGTGTCACGCGGACGATCTCGGAAACGGGACGATGGCGCTCGCGGCGCGCGGTTGCAAGCGGGTCTGGGCCTCCCCGGGGGGGAGTGTCGACGCAATCGGAATCGCCGCACAGATGGTGTACTTCCACAAGCTCCTCGCGGACGAGCTCGGGCTGGACGTGGACTTTCTCCAGGTCGGAAAATACAAGGGTGCGGAGGAGCCCTTTACGCGGGATGGCCCGAGCTCCGAGGCGCGAGCCTCTCTTCAGAGCTGCCTGTCAGGCATCCGGGCGGCTTGGCTGGACGGGATACGCGCTGGACGCCCGAGCCTGGAAGACAGCGTGCCCGAAGACGGTCCGTACAGCGCACACGGGGCCAAGCAGCGCGGACTCCTCGACGACGTGGGCTATTTCGACGATGCCCGGACCGCCTTGGAAAAGGAGACGCACGCGGCACGCGCCGAAGTGCGACTGGGTCCGGGCTCGGAGTCCGACCCGTCGGACCTGTTCTCCGAAATGATGCGCGCGGTCGCCGGAGAGTCGATGTCGGTCGCGCCGATCGAAGTCGTACGCGCAGTGGGCGCGATCTCGATGGAGGGCGGCGGACTTCTGGGCCAAGGCGGAGGAATCATCGAGCGCCGTTTGATGTCCACATTGCTGCGCGTCGAGCGAGACGACGACGTGAAAGCGGTCGTGCTCCGGATCGACTCACCGGGCGGGAGCGCGCTGGCCAGCGACCTGCTCTGGCACGAACTCATGCGCCTTCGCACGAAGAAGCCCCTGGTCGTGAGCATCGGCGAGATGGCAGCGAGCGGGGGGTACTATCTCGCGTCCGCCGGCTTGGCCGTCTATGCCGACCCCACCAGCATCGTCGGGTCGATTGGAGTCGTCGGTGGCAAAGTCGCTGCCTTCCACGCTCTCGAACGGATCGGCATCCATTCCGATACCATCGCCGCGAACGCCGCCAACCCACGGGCCGCGTCGCGGGCGGCGTACGAGTCTTTGCTGGTGCCTTGGGACGACGCGACCCGCGGGCGCTTGCTCGAAACGATGACCGCTATCTACGACCTTTTTCTGTCGCGCGTCGCCGAAGGCCGCCGGATGCCCGTCGAGCGCGTGGCCGAGTCGGCCGAAGGGCGTATCTTCGATGGGCGCGAAGGCAAGTCGAGGGGTTTGGTGGACGAGCTTGGAGGCCTGGTCGAGGCGATTGTGCGGGCACGGGCGATGGCCGGGCTGCCGGCCGATGCTCGCGTGGGAGTGGTCCGAGAGTCCGGCGGTCTCATTCAGGAGATCCTCCAGGACGAACCGCAAGGTAGGGCGCAAGACGGTCTCGTCGCCCCACTGGTTGCTCGGCTCGCCCCCGAGCTCGTGCCCTTCGTGGATAGCCTTGCGCCCCTCGCGAGCCGGGAAGTGGCGCTTTGCTCACTGCCGTTCGCGCTGGTCGTGCGCTAGAACGCCTCTCGGGCGGCCCACCGAAAGTGTCGGCAACCGGCGCAAGGTCTCGGCAAAGTCCCCGCAGGAAAGCTAAGCTGCCGGCATGAGCGGCGCGGATAGCAAGCAACCCGGTCTTCCGACGATCGACGTCTCGGAACCCGGCGGAAAACGGGATGGGGAACGCCAGGCGATGGATCGGCGCCTCTTCATGCAGCTGCTGGTCTTCGACGCCCCACCGGGACGTGACCCGAACCATCTGGCCCAACGCGTTTACGAACTCATGACTGATCGCCGGGTCGCCGGCGTGATTTATGCCGATACAATGTGCCCCCGGGGCCTCGGGCTGCTGACTTGGAGCGAAGATCCGGCTCATTTCGTTAGCAACGTGCGAGCCCTCTTTGCGCACGAATCGCTTGCCACGGTCATCCCTCGAGTTGACTACGCCATGCTGGGACGAACGTACGGTACCGGGCACGAGCCTGACCTTGAGCACGCGCTCCTTAGAAGATCCGTCGACAACGTGATGAACCAATCGTTCCCCTGGCACGTCTGGTACCCCCTGCGGCGAACGGCCGCGTTCGCGCGCCTCGATCCCCACGAACAGTCGATGATTCTCCGCGAGCATGCCCAGATCGGGATGGCGTACGGCGCCCAACAGCTGGCGCACGACGTGCGCCTAGCCTGCTACGGGCTCGACGCCGAGGACAACGAATTCGTCATCGGCCTCGTCGGTCGCGATCTACATCCGCTCTCCCACCTGGTTCAAGCCATGAGAAAAACGCGGCAGACTAGCGAGTTCATCGCCAAGATGGGGCCCTTCTTCGTGGGGTATGCAACCCATCGCGCCGCCGTGACGCGCTGAGCCGCACCTATGTCCGCGCCCCTCATGCGGCCGCGAACTCTCCGCCCGTGGAGCTTCGCTCCAAGATCGCACGCAGGCGCGAGCGCGCTCGGTGGAGTCGCGAACGCACGGCGCTCTCGGTAGTGGACAGGCGACGCGCGATCTCTTGCAGCCCGAGATCTTGGTGATAGTGAAGCGCTACGACGTCCCGGTAGTCGGACGGCAGCTCCTCGACGGCTTGCCGAACGAGAGCATCGCGTTCGCCAGCCGCAGCGGCTCCGTCCGCGCGGCCGTAAGCGTCTGCATCGTTCGCCACCGGCAAGCTCTCGAGTTCCGTTTGATCGAGTCCTTCGACCAGACGCGCGCGGTGCCGGCGTTGCGAGCGCATCATCATCAAGGCCTCGTTCGCGGTCACCCGAAAGAGCCACGTCGAAAAGCTCGAGTCGCCGCGGAAGGAGCCGACTCGCCGAACGATCTGCATCAACGTGGACTGCGCGAGGTCTCGACGGTCTTCGTCGGACAGCGGGTAGCGCAGCAGCTGCTTCTCGATGTGCGGCTGCAGGGCAATGGCGAGGCTACCGAGCGCAGCGGCATCGCCGCGAGCGGCATCTTCGAGGGTCGATTTGTCGATGCAAAAAGCCATGGTTTCCTCAATGGGTTTCGTCCACTCGCGAGCGAGAAGCCCGTGCCAACTCGAGTGGGCGGCCGGCCCGTCGGCGATTGCGATGGCCGTGCCGCAGCGCTCCCCGCGGAATCGCTCTGTTTTGTCAGCTCCAGCGCTGTTGGATTGGCGACAGGTGGCAGTCCATGGACAGCTGCGCCGAGGTTGACCGCGCTCTCGCGATGTGGTCAGCGTCGGGGGTCGTCATGAACGCCGAAGCGTCGTCACGCTCCGACAACGCCGCGGCGCAAGCTGTGGATGTGCCTTCACGGGCGCTCGAACACCCGCTTCCCGCCGGGATGCGGGATTTGCTGCCCGAGGAAGCGGCGGTGCGTCGCGGCATTGCCAAACGCGTGCTCGACCGCTTCGCCTTGTATGGGTACGCCGTGGTAACGCCTCCGGTCTTCGAATTCGCCGATGTGCTGGAGCGCGGGCTTGGAACGCTCGATCCTGGGCACGTTCTGCGATTCGTGGAACCCGAGTCCGGCGAGGTAGCCGCGCTGCGGCCCGACATGACGCCACAGATCGCTCGGATGATCGCAACGCGTTTGTACGAGCGGCCGCCTCCGTTTCGCCTGGGCTACGAGGGGACGGTCCTACGCCGGCGCAGCGGACGGGCGCGAAAGCACCGGCAGATTCCGCAGGTCGGTGTCGAACTCGCCGGCGTGGCCGGGCCGGAGGGAGACCTCGAGCTGCTGTCGCTCGCTGCCGATGCACTTCGCGCGACCGGGCTCGAGCGATTCACCATCGACGTCGGTGACGCCGGGGTCGTTCGCGCCCTGATTGCTCCGCTCTCACCCGTCGATCAGGAGCGCTTGTCCGAGGCGTTGGCTCGGAAAGACGAGGCAGAGATAGCCGAAGCTTGCGCGAGATTTTCCAT
>JBAULD010000842.1:0-1552 GCA_049578005.1 Polyangiaceae bacterium | reverse complement strand
GTCGCGCCCGCTGCGCGAGCGTCGATTCGGATTTGGTCTTCGGTCTCGGTGGTCAAGAAGACAACGGGCGTGAACTTGTGGTTCGGGTCGAACCGCAGTGCCTGGATGAATTCGATTCCAGCCATCTGCGGCATGTTTTGATCCGTAATGATCAGCGCAAGCGTCGCGTGCTTCGCCGTCAGGGCGAGCCCCTCGCGCCCATTGCTCGCCTCGATCGTTTCGAATCCGACGCCCTTGAGGGTCTGGCAGACGAGCTTGCGAATCACCATAGAGTCGTCCACGACGAGTGCGAGTTTGCCCACGATGGCTCCTGTGGTTTCAGGCAACGGACGGTTTCGGGCCGGTCGGCGCAAAGAGTGCGGTGGCCCCGGCGGTTTCGAGAGCCCGGGCGGCGACCTCGCCGAGAGCGTCCACGCGGAACGAACGGCCCGCGTGCTCGGCGAACGCCTTGGCGGAGAGCAAGACCTGGAGGCCCGCCCCGTCGAGACGCTCGAGCGCGTCGAGGTTCAACACGAAATCCCGGTCGGCCGCCATCACGCGGAGAAGGCACTCCTTGAGGTGTGCCGCCGCGGAGACGTCCGCTGCCCCGGAGAGTTTGATCTCCACGATGTTCCCCGACTCCTTCGAGTCGACCTGAACCCGTGCCCCATGGCTGACTGATACGGCACCGCAAAACGGGATCTTTAGCCCGCGACCATTCCGCGCTCGAGCCAAACGAAGTGTGATGCGGGAGGACCCCCGTGCGCAGCAATTACCGCCCGACGTTCGATCGCCTTCGACACGCGAGCGCCAGTGCGAGGAGGGCGAACGGTATCGCCGTTCCCTGCGTTGGACCCGAAGGGATCGAACGACAGTTGCACCCCCCGGTCCGTGTCGAGGTTCCCGCATCGTCCGATAGCGAGGCGTCGGCGGTGGAGGCATCTGTCGCTCCATCCCCGGCCTCGATCGGATTTCCCGCATCGTCCGACGGCGAGGCTTCGGCGGTGGAGGCATCTGTCGCTCCGCCCCCGGCCTCATTCGTATTTTCCGCATCATTCGAATGCGAGGCGTCGGCGGTGGAGCCATCCGTAGCGTCCGCCGTGCCGCCGTCGTCACCGATCGCGCCCGCCTCGACGGCCGCGCATACACCTGCGGAACAGACCTTCCCGGCACAGACCGCCCCGCACGCTCCGCAGTTCAAGGCGTCGTGATTGAGGTCGATGCATTCGCCCGCGCAGCTGATCTCGCCCGAGACGCAAGAGACGGCGCAATGACCGGTGCCGTCGCACACTTCGCCGGACGGTCAAACCGTGCCGCACGCCCCGCAGTTGTGGTTGTCCGAGTTGGTGATCGTGCAGAGTCCCGAGCAGCTCGTCTGCCCCGCGACGCATGAGACGGCGCAGTGACCGGTGCCGTCGCAGACTTCGCCGGACGGGCAAACCGTGCCGCACGCCCCGCAGTTGTGGTTGTCCGAGTTGGTGATCGTGCAGAGCCCCGAACAGTTCGTCTCCCCGGCGACGCACCGGATAATGCAGTGCCCCGTCCCGTCACACACCTTCCCCGACGGACAAAC
>JBAULD010000841.1:0-5210 GCA_049578005.1 Polyangiaceae bacterium | reverse complement strand
CCTTTAGGGACCGCGCTCGCGGAGCCGCCCCACGAGAGCGCGCTCGTGTCCCCGCGGACCGAACCCACAGGGGGCTATCACAACGGACTCTTCTTTTTCCGGAGCGAGGACGACATCTTCCGCCTCTACGTGCAGGGGCGCGTACACGTGGACTACTACTCTTGGTTCGGCCCGGGAGTTTCCCAGTTGACACCCGACCAGGCTCTCAAGAGCGGATGGCTATTGAGACGCGCCCGGCTCGAGATGGCCGGTGAGTTCTTTCAGGTCTGGCAGTGGCAGCTGGGCGCCGAGTTCGCGCCCTCGTCGGCCGACAACTCCGCCGCCAACACCGCCTCGTCTTCTTGCAAAGTCGACCCCACGACGTCGTTGCTCACCTGCTCGACGCGCCAGAACACCGTCGAAGCGCCGAGCGTGAAGCCGGCCCCGACCGACGCGTTCATCAACTTCGCGCCGTCGGCCTGGGCGAACGTGCAAGTCGGGCAATTCTTTCTTCCTTTCACGCTCGAGAATCGCATCAGCGACAACACGATGCCGTTCCTCGAGCGATCCATGGCAGTCCGAACGCTGGGAGCGCCGCTCCAGCGCGACATCGGCGCGATGCTCTGGGGCGAGTCGCCCGACCGAAGCATTTACTATGCTGCCGGCGTCTTCAACGGCGACGGCCCCAACCGCCCCAACGCCGACAGTCGCTACGACTTCGCGGCTCGGTTTCTGGCTCGACCGTTCGCCACGAGGACGTCAGGGCCGAGCAAGTGGACCCAGATTGGCGCCTCGGTGCACGCCGGTTCGCGCGACGCGACGCAAGTGGGATACGACATGCCTTCGCTGACGACGCAGGAGGGCTACGCCTTCTGGAAACCCACGTACACGGACTCGTTCGGACGCCTCATTCACATCATTCCGAGCGCCACGCAAATCGCCGTAGCAGGCGACGTGTACGTCCCCATCGAGAGCTTCGACTTCACGGGAGAATTCGTTTACGTCGACTACGATACGCGCGAAGCCGTCGACGGGTTTCAGCTCTCGCCTTTCACCGAGCGGACAGGCGACTTGAAGGGTTATGCTTATTATCTACAGGCCAATTACTGGATTCTCGGCGATCACGACATCATCGGCTACCCGAGCTACCAGCGGCCGTTGCACCTCGACCTCAAGGTCGCTCAGAAGCCGGCGCAACACGGTTTGCAAGCGCTGATCCGCTTCGAGCAAATGCACTTGGTTTACGGAGGGGCGTCGCGCGGCGGCACGGTCGACGCGAAAACACCCAACGGAGACATCGACGTCACGGCGGTCTCGTTGGGCGTGAACTACTGGGCTACGCGGCATCTCCGCGTCAGCCTGAATTACGGCTACTACAACTTCCCCGGCAGCGAGCCGACGACGGCCAGCGCAACGGGCGGCCCGGTCCAAACCGGATCGCAACGCGCGACGGCGCCGGCGCAGAACCTCCTCAAGGGCGTCGACGATTCGGCGCGCGACACGGCGCACGAGGTGCACGAGGTCTCGATGCGGGTCGGCGTCCAGTTCTGAGCCGAGCGTGCGTGGACACCGACGCCCGGCCGAATTGGTCGGTTCGTGCTAATCGCCCCAAGGTGGACCCGACGGATCGCAGGCCGCTTTTTGCGAGCAGCTTCCCGCGCCATCCTGCCCTCGATGCCCTGGTCCAAGCATTCGCGCGTGGCGATTACGCGCTCGTGCGCTCCGAGGGGTCGAAACTCTCCGGCTCTGCAGCGGAGGAAGACGTGCGAACGGCCGCGCGGACCCTCGTCGAGCGCACCGAGCCGGATCCGTTGGCGATCTGGCTGCTCGTCTTGACCGGCGGGCTCCTCATCACGCTGTCCACGTATTGGATCACGCACGGCAAGCCGCCCTCGGAGAACGTGCGGAGCCAGCCGCACGAGCCGGCCGTCATCGAGCGCTCCCACTGAGACGTTCGCCGAAGCCTCAACCCCATCGGGGGGCTAGGGGGGGCGCAGGGAGCTGCCTTCCGCCTAGCGGAGATCAGGTCTCCGGTTCGTTCGAACCAGGCAGCGACTTGATCTCGCGACGCGCGTGCTTCCATGCGCGTTGCACGACCCATGACATCGATCGCTGGAGTCGTTGCGCCTCCTTCTGGATCTCGTCCAGCATCGTCTCTGGAAAATAGAGACTCTGCTTGCGCTTGTCGCTCTTCGAGACATCCGGACCGCTTTTGTGCTCGTTTTCGGGCATGGCTGCTCGAAGGGAGTCTCGCACATCCTTGCGGCTAGCGTCCATGTTTGGACGGCGGCGGCCGCGCGCCTCGGCATTTGGCAGGGTGCCTGAGAGTGCGGGCGAAGGGGGAGCTCTATGCAAGTGTGCAGCGGCTTCTCGGCACCGGCGGGACGGGTGACGATAAAGCTCGACGCGGGAGCACATGTGCGGCCAATATGCGTCACCGCAATGCGTCGAAAGCGCGAGGTCGACCGACCGCTCCGGAGCGACGTGCACTCCCTGGGACGTATCCTGGGTGAAGTTCTGATCGAGCAAGAAGGGGAGCCGCTCTACGCGCTCGAAGAGCGTGTACGAAAGCTTGCAATTTTGCGTCGTCGCGGCCCGACCGAAGAACGCGCCGCGAGGACCTCTGAGCTCACTGCCCTGCTTTCCGAACTGCCGTTCGAACACGCGATCGTCATCATCCGCGCGTTCGCGACGTACTTTCGCCTCGTCAACCTTGCGGAGCAGAACCACCGCATTCGTCGCACGCGGGCGCACGCGCGCGATCGCGACGGCCGGTCGCAGCGGGGCTCCCTCCGCGCGGTGCTCGAGAGCGCGCGCGACGCAGGAGTCTCGGCCGAGGCTGCACGCGCCGCCATCGCCCAGCTCGAAGTCACGCTGACGCTCACGGCGCACCCCACGGAGGCCGCGCGCCGCACGATCCTCGAAAAGCTGTATCGCATCGCCCACCGCCTCGAAGAGCGCGACCGATGCTCGCTCACCCCGCTGGAGATAGCCGACGGACGCGAAGCCATCCGCGAAGAGATCACCGCCCTCTGGCAGACCGACGAGGTGCGGCGAGAGCGCCCCACGGTGGGCGACGAAGTGAAGAACGTCCTCTTCTACGTCGAAGAAATTCTGTGGGACCTGATGCTGCAGCTCCCCGACGAACTCGATCGGGCGTTCGAGCGAGTGTACGGAAAGAGGCTCGGCGCCGTGCAGACCCCCCTGCGCATTCACAGCTGGGTCGGCGGCGACATGGACGGCAATCCCAACGTCACCCCGGAGGTGCTCGAGGACTCGATCCTCGCTCACCAGGCCCGCGGCCTCCGCCGCTTGCTTCGCGCCGTACGTCACCTCGGCGGAAAACTGTCTCAGTCCGATCGGTACGTGCGCGCCCCGGACGCCCTCCTCGAGTCGATCAAGGAGGACGCGCGCCTCATGCCACGCATCGCCGCCGAGCAGGGACCTCGAACCGAAGGCGAGCCGTGGCGAAAAAAGCTTCGCTTCGTCGAGGTCCGCCTCGGCGCCACGATCGCGGGCATCGAGCAACGCCGCACGATGCTCGAGCCGCGCGAGACCAAAGCTCCGAAGCACGAACCCGAGCATGGCTACCGGCAGCCGGCCGAGCTCGCGAGCGACCTAGGGCTCATCGCCGATACGCTCCGTCAGGCCAAATGCCTCCATTCGGGGGAGCGGCGCGCGCGGGCGCTCTTCGAGCTCGTCAAGGCCCGCGGCTTCGGCATCGCCGAGCTCGAGATGCGCACCGTGGCCGACGACGCGCGCGCCGGAGCCGCCTGGATCGCGGGCAAAGGCGAGCGCACGCCGGGGTCCGATCGACTCTTGTCGGCGCTCGAGCGGATCGCGCGCGCGCAGCGCGAGATGGGCGAGGGCGCGTGCCGGACGCTCATCCTTTCGATGACGCGCGACGAAAACTGCGTCTTGGCCGCTCTCGAGTGCGCCAGGCATTGCGGTCTCTGGGACGCGGAGCGCCAGTTCGCCCGACTCGACATCGTCCCGCTCTTCGAAACGAGCGCCGCTCTCGAGGGGAGCGCCAACATTCTGCGCGCGCTCTTCGCGCACCCGGTCTATCGCCGCCACGTGGAAGGACGCGGCGTCCAGGAAGTGATGGTCGGGTACAGCGACTCGGGCAAAGAGATCGGGCTGCTCGCGGCCAGCGGCGTGCTCCGGCGTGTGCAGCACGCGCTCCCCGCCGTCGCCGCCGAGGCCAAAGTCCCGCTCCGCATTTTCCACGGACGCGGCGAGTCCGTCGCGCGAGGAGGCGGCCCGGCGCAGCAGGCCATCTTGGCGCTCCCGCCGGGCTCCGTCGCCGGCCGCTTCAAGGTGACCGAACAAGGCGAAGCACTGGACCACAAATACGGGCGTCCCGAGCTCGCCCAGCGGACGATCGAATTATTCATCGGCGGGGCCCTTCTCCACTCGCTCGGTGCGCAAGAGAGGCCCGCGCCCGGCGACGAGAAGCGCTACGCCGAGGTGTACGACGAGCTCGCGGAGGCCGGGAAGATCGAATACCGCGCGCTCGTCTGGGATGAGCCGCTCTTCTTCAAGTTCTTCACGAGCGCGACGCCGATCGAATCGATTTCGCGGCTTCCCATCGGCTCCAGGCCGGCCAAGAGAGGCGCCGGGGGCGTCGACGCGCTGCGCGCGATCCCGTGGGTCTTCGCGTGGACGCAGAATCGGATCATCTTGCCGGGTTGGTACGGCGTCGGGACAGCCCTCGAGCGCGTGGGCTCGCGCGCGGAAGGCGCCGAATTGCTCGCGGAGATGTACCGGCAGTGGCCCTTCTTCCGCGCGGTCGTCGAGAACGTCGAGATGGTGCTCGCCAAGAGCGACATGGGGATCGCCGAGCGCTACGCCGATCTCGCCGACGCCGACGCGCGAACCGCGGTTTGGACAAAGATTCGTGCCGAACATGCCCGCACGGTGCAATGGGTGAAGCGAATCCAGGGCAATCGCCGGCTACTCGACGGCAACCCCGCGCTGAAGCGTTCGATTCAGCTCCGCAATCCCTATGTCGACCCGATGAGCTTTCTGCAAGTGGAGCTCTTGCGACGGAGAAGCGCCGGTGACGAGCGCGTCGAGCGCGCCCTTCTGCTGACGCTCAACGGTATTTCGGCTGGGATGCGCAACACCGGGTAGGCGTCGGTGGTCTCCCTCCGATCGGTCGCCCTCGCCGCCCTCGCCGTCTCCTCCGCCTGCGCTCCACCAGCGCCCGCCGCCGCGCGCCCTTCGGC